>JAGCPG010000014.1 GCA_017645245.1 Bacteroidales bacterium | reverse complement strand
TGCTGTTGACTGTATCGCCGGCGCTGTGTATGGCGGTGCTGAAAACGGCCACGTCAACGGCAACACCGACATCACCCTCACCAAGGGTCTGATTGGCCATGCCATGTATGGTGGCGGTAAGGGTAAAGGCGAATACGAAGGCCAGGTGTTCGATCCGGCTACCAATACCTATTCGACAAAGACCATCAACAGTATCACCGCTGGTAAGGTGTATGGCAGCACCAACATCTTGATTGAAGGCGGTTACTTGGTACGTAGCGTGTTCGGTGGCGGTAACCTCGCTTCGGTGGGTATCGGCAACTACGCCGGCGACGACTACAATCCTTCCGGCTATGGTGAGCCTCAGGCAGCCGCTTCGTATTCGAACGACACTATCGGCAGCGGTAGTACTTACATCAACATCACGGGAGGTGTTCTTGGTATGCTGCCTGTCGATAACACCAACCCCGACGGTGCCATGAAGGACGGTGTTCCTTACGGTTCAGTGTTCGGTGGCTGCCGTGGTGTGGCAACGCCTGAGGTGGAACCTGAACAGATTCCGTATCTCTTCGAAAGCCGTCCTGATGTGTTCCTCGGCTACGTCAACAACACCCATGTGAAGATTGGCGCCACTGGCACTGAGGGTCCGAGGCTCTATGGTTCAGTCTATGGCGGCGGTCAGGACGGTCACGTCCGTTACGATGCCCACACGGTGGTCAACAGCGGTACCATCGGTGCCAACTATGGTACCGACGATGTGGGTAGCTCGGATATCAACTCCGTTTATTGGACTGATCGCGGTAACGTGTTCGGCGGCGGTTCGGGTATCGGCTTGATTGATGAAGAAGATCCTAACTCCTATAGCAGTGAGGCGGGTTCCATCATCCAGAACGCTACAGTCATCATCAACGGTGGTACCATCCACCGCAATGTGTATGGCGGCGGCAACCTGGCTTCGGTGGGTCCGAAGCGCATTGGCGAAAGCGATTGCGACAGCACCCTCACCAAGGTCAAGGTAATCGTCAACAACGACGTCGTCATTGGCCATACTGAATATGGCGGCAACGTGTTTGGCGGCGCTAGAGGTAAAGCCAGCAGCACCGACGAGTTCGCCAACTTCGGTTTGACTCCTTACACTGAAGTCTCCATCAACGGTGAAGCCCAAGTGAAGAACAGCGTGTACGGCGGCGGCGAGTACGGAAATGTCGGTGTCCATGGCTCCGCTTATGACCCAATCCACTCCTCCGAGGTCAACATCAACGGTGGAACGGTTGACGGCAGCGTTTACGGTGCCGGTTATATGGGTCGCAACTTTGGCGAAACCTACGCCAACATCAGCGGTGGCACCGTCAATAACTATGTGTTTGGCGGCGCATACGGTGAAGAAGGCAATGTCTACGTGTTAGGCTTGAGCACGGTGAACATGCGCGGCGGCACTGTTACCAAGAATGTGTATGGCGGCAGCTACAAAGCCAACGACGCACTTACGTTCGGCACTGTTGACGAAGACGCTACTGAAACGGCCAGCTTGGTCAATATCAGCGGCGGTACCGTCACCAATAACGTGTTTGGCGCCGGCTACTACGGTAGAACCTACGGCTCAACCTATGTATTCATCGGCACCGATGCCATCGAGCACGCACCGAACAACACCTTCACCAACACGGCTCCTTACAACGAAGCCTACTACGCTAATCATCAAAACTTGGTTATCGGCGGCAACGTTTGGGCTGGTGCCGACTTCGGTGACTTCGATAGCTCCAGCGATGTCTTCGGCGACTACACCATCAGTGGACGTTCCCATATCTACATCGACGGTAACGGCTACAACACCGAAACCACCTCGTCAACAACAACCCAGAAGTACATGATGCTCTCCGGCTCCGTGTATGGCAGCGGTACCCTGAACGATTCAGGTCACCAAGGCAAGCTCATCATGATCCGCAACTATGGTAAGGCTTTGGCTTCGACCGCTGGCCTCGAAGACCAACCTTGGGGCAATGCCACCCGTACACTCGGTTCCATCCAGTATGCCGACAGCCTCATCATTGAGAACTCGCATATCAACTTGACCGGACAGGGCATTGTGAACATCTTCGCAACCACTGAGCACTTCTCCATCTACAACATCTTCAACGATGTCCGTGTGTTGAACGGAAGCTCGGTGTTTGTCGACAAGCCTATCAAGAACATCGGCAACCTCCACAGCAACACCTGTGAAAACCTGTATGCCGCTGAGCCTTCCTACGCCGAAGTGAGCCGCACAGCACTCATCACGATTCCAGGAAATGACAATAAGATCCGTATTAATAACGGTTCTTACATCACGGTTTCGATGACCCAAGGCACAACCACAACCTACGGTGCTTTGAGAGGCTTCTTCTACTTGATGTCAGATGGCGATTACAACGCCTTCGCTTACGCACGACCCAAAGACAGTGATGAAGAGGGCAATGGCGTACTCCCAGAGCACGACAATCCTACCGACGGCGGTTTCGTGAACTACAATCCTACGTTCAATACCTTCGATGTCAATGGCGCATTGGTTGACGCCGGCAGTTCCTACCAGATGCCGTACGAGAACCATACGCCAAAACAACAACAACGTAACGGTGAGAACTACTTCCGTGTCTGGCGTTATCTGAAACAAGGTACCAGTGTGTTTGAAGTCGTGATTTATGCCACGGCCGATCCCACTCATGAGCATGGCTTCTCTTACGGTGTGCCTTTGAGCCTCGTTGACCTGCCACCGAGAACCAGTTCCACCTCTTACTATCGAATCAAGACCGACAACGGAGCCCCCGACATTGAATATGGTTCGGAGGTCCTGACGGTGAACGCCGGTATGCAAGAAGAGGGAACCACTCCACATTGGATGTATTACCTGAACGATGGTGCCACCAACGGATTTGTGTATAACGACGATGGATCCAGCTCCAACCTGACTACCGGAAAGACTCTGATGACAGCACACCCCAACACGGTGTTCGGTTTGACGGCCATCCCGATGGACGGTCTCGCTGGCGAGTCGAACAAACCTTTGCTGTTCTGCCCTGATGCCACCAATGCCTTGGCTACCGCCAAATGGTATAATTCTGGTCAGTCGCCCAAGATTCAATTCCTGCTCACCCATTCCAACGATATCAATGGCAACTTCACTTGGGATCCTATCACTATCACCATGGAACAGGTGTATGAGAACGGTGCCGACATCATCGTGACTGATACGGCGATCATCCACGTGACCATCATCACGGAGACCATCATCACTCAGCCCAACAACTTGGAGACCTACGCCATGATGACTCATAAAAAAGGCACTGGCGACCCACGCGATGTCTATACCGCCAAAGTACAATTGCCCAGATTTGAACTCTATGAACCTGGAGTAGAGTCTGAATGGACCTTGACGAATGTGACTTGGCACCCTAACGAGACTGAAGGCGCCAACCAGTTGTATACTCCTGCAGAGCCCTTTAATTCCAATACATTGGTTTCAGGTGAACCTTATGATCTGTATTTAGCACATACGGTTGACACCACTCACAGTATTGTGGGTATGAAAATGTATACTACTAAAAACTACGACGATCAAAACGGTTGGTATGATGAAGAACACTCAGCCACTAATCCTCTTAATCTTGGCGAGTTGAAGGGTACCACCTTCTCGCCGATTAAGTTGGGAACGTCGAAGTATAATGCCACCATGCCGGTCTCCTTCAACTTCGATCTGCATTACGATGGTGACCAGAACGCTGAACAAAAAGGCAATGCCTGGATGGGTACCTTGGAACTCACCGTCCACCTCACCAATTACAAGTATTCAACAAACACCGGCCATGGCCAAGACGTGACCTTCAATGTGGATGTCTATCGTCGTGGTAAAGGTCGGAACTTCTACATCGACGGTGTACACGGCAACTTCCTCTACAGTGGTCACTATCCTAACGCCGCTCAGCCCAGCTTGGCTGGTATCCTCCAGTGGACCACGCCGAAGTTTGAACCTAGCGACACGATCTACATCGTCAACACGGTCACGGCCAGTTCGGCCCTCACCACTTGGGACGGTACCAATTACGATCAGTTCCATATCTACCGTTACAACGGCGGACATGCGCTCACTCCAGAGACCGATCCAGCGCTGTATTACAAACCTTACGGAACTTCAGATTACCGTCCTGACAACGAAGCCTTCAAGGGTGCGTTGGTTGAAGTGAAGGGTACGATGAAAGTTTCGTCAACCGCACTCGATGGATCCTACCTGAAGCCAGAAATGGACGGGTCAGCCCACGTGGTGGAAGGCAACCTCATTTCCGAGGCTCCTTTGATCAACGTCAAGCCAGGAGGCACCTTGGTGCTGAAAGGTGGCAACGAAACCACATCGTATTTGCGCAACAACTACAATGCGGGCAGCAACGGCGGTGCCATCAGCATCGAGTCGGGCGGCACCGTAAAGATGAACGAGCACGCCTTCGTCCACAACAACTTTGTGAAAGACGGCGCTAGTGAGCCTCATTACGGAGCAGGCGTATACATGGCAGGTACTGCCAATATGCTCGTCTCCGACGATGCCTTCCTCGTTGACACTGACCTGGCAGAGCACTCCAACAAACACGTGACTTCAGCCGGTGTTGTTGATCTTAACCAAAATGTGTATCTTGCCAACTATGAGACCTACATCAGTGTGGGTACTCTTGACGCTCTAGACTCCTACGGACCGTTGAACGACAATGTCAGGATTGGCGTCACCAAGCCGCTGTCTGTTTGGGCTGACCTTGAATACGTGCCGGTTGTCTTCACCGAGAACACTGATCATTGGACCAACCTGTTTGGCGATCACATCATCTATGACGAACACGACGGTAATGTCCTCGACATCTATCCAGAACGCGATCCCAACGGCGATCCCAACTACCTGAAGAAGCTTTATTGGATCAGGACTTGGGTGAAGGCTGTGACCAAGAACCCATGTGATCCTGAGCATCCTAACGCTTTCTCCTTCGATAACGTTGACACACCTGAGAAACTGGCTTGGGTCATCTCGTTGGTGAATGGCTTGAACGGAGCGGAGGCAGTGCCTACTCGCAACTTCACCATCACCAAGGATATTGACATGAGCCGTTACATCTGGGTGCCGATAGGTACTGCTGATGAGCAATACAGTGGTATCTTCGAAGGCAACGGTCATGCGGTGACGGGCATCCACAGCCAGCTCTCCGTGGATGACAAGGGTATGTTCGGCACCACCAATGGCGCCACCATCCAGAACCTGCAAGCCAAGGTCAACTTCTACCGTGGCGAAGCTAACAACTTAGGTAGCCTCATCGGTAATATGACTGGCGGTAAGGTGATCAACTGTGAAGGCGCCGGTTATCTTGAAACCGGTAAGTCAGGCAGTAAGATCGGCGGCTTGGTGGGTACCACCACCGCAGCCAGCTTGATCCACTCCAGCTTCGCAGCCGACACGCTGTGCGGTTTGGCTAGCAACATTGTGATGGGCGGTTTGGTGGCCGATAACCCAGGCAACCTGCTCAACGCCTATAGCCGTGTCCGTATCAAGAGTGGTGAGGATGGCAACAAGGCCACGCATGTGGGTGGTCTTGTGGGTGACAACAAGGGTTTGGTTGAGAACTGCTATGCTGAGATCGGTGATCTCAACATCCCGGCCTTCGCTTATACCAATACTAAAGTTGGAGGTGACCTCAGCGGTGTCATCCAGTACTGCTACACCAATACCAGAACAGATGAGGGTGCCGTTACTTACGTGCCCACAGATGGCATGGGAGAGGGTAGCATAGTACAACACCATGGTGTCTTCAACCCAGTGTTGGGACGCAAGGATGTCGGCTACATGTATTACGACAACAGCATTAACTTGGCTGCTGGACAAACCAACACCTTTGTGCCAAATGCGTTGGACTATGAAGACGATCACCACACCATCAAGTGGAACGGTATGCTCTACGTCCTCAACAATTGGGTGAATACCATGAATGGAAGCAGCTCGGCTTACGCTAGCTACCAGCCCTTCACTTCGTGGTTCCGTCCGACATCCGGCATCATCAACAGCGATTTGCCGGTGCTGGGCTTCCCGAAGGACAACTCCATGGCAACGCTCGACAGCGACAGTCTCTTCCTGCACTATGGTGCTGCAGACTTTGTTGCAGACCATGCCAGCGGAACCAACAACGGTCTCGACCAATTGCTGCCTGTCTATAACGACAAGTCTGCCAGCATCTTCCTCTATGACAACGCTACCGACGTGAACCAAGTTCCTGGCGACAACGTGAAGGTGTTCGTCAACGAAGACGCCGTGCTGATGCAGACCTATTCCACCAGCATGCCTGAATTCAAGAACACCACGGTGGGTATCACCTTCGACAATTCATGCAGGACGGCTACGACCATGGGACAGACGCTTCTCTACGACTGGCACTTGCTGTCGTCGCCGTTGAGCAACGCTCCTATTGGTATCAACTACCTCGATGAGGTGGCCCAGAACTATTGGAACACCGGCGATAACGGTCAGATTGACCCGGATTTGGGAGTGGAAGGCAGCTACATGCCTAGCCGTGTTGATACCTTGAATCAGGGTAATCTAAACCTGAATCCTCAGGATATCGTGCTGTGGGACTTCTACACTTACTATGAGCGGGAGTACCACTGGATCAACTTCAAGCGCAACAGCCTGAGCCACCACCACTACGATTACCCGCATCACATTATCTATTATGACAACGAAGAGTTCCACGTTTCAGGCAAGGGTTACATGATGGCCATCTCCAAGGACAGCTACCTCTCCAACACAGGTTCGCTCAACAAGGGTGATATCACCATCCCGGTCACCGCAACGGCTCCTGAAGATACCTCCACCGACTATTCCTACAACAAGGGAAGCAACTTGGTGGGTAACCCGTTCCAGGCCTACCTTGACTTGGATGCCCTGGCGGCAGAAAACCTCTTCCATGTCGTAGATGATAAGCCTCAAGACTCCTTGAAGTTCTTCTATGTCTACGATGCCGACGAGAAAGTGTATGTGCCTTACACCGAGGCTGCTTCAGTCAATCCTCGTCTGCCTTCGCGGTACATCCACCCGCACCAAGGCTTCTTCGTGCTGTACAGACCGAAGGATCCCGAAAATGAATCCGTTGACATGAAGATCAATTTGGGCATGGCTACCACTAAAAAAGAAGCAGAATCCTACTTCCGTGGTGACGACAAGTCCACTTATCCTTTGGTGAACATCATTGCCTCCGACGAAGACGGCAACCGCGACTTGGCTATTATCGAGTTGGGTCGTCCTACGTTGGGCGGTGTTGAAAAGGTGGAGAACCTGCAGAACTCCGACTTCAAGCTTTACTCACACTTGGGAGACAATAACTACAGCTTGCTCTTCACTCCTGTGGGTACGCCTAGAATCCCGCTGTTCTTCAAGACCCCGCATGACGGTACCTACACCTTCACATGGGATACTCACAACGGCACCTTCGAAAAGATGTTGCTCATCGATAACTTGACAGGTGCTGAATACGACATGCTTGCTCATGACAGCTACACCTTCACAGCCCTCGCCACCGACTACGCAGCACGCTTCTACATCGTGTTCTCCGTGGCTGGTAAGGTCAATGTGGTCCACAACGGCAACGACAACTTCGCCTTCTTCGATGGCACCAGCTGGGTCATCGAAGGCTCAGGCCAGTTGGAGCTCATCGATGCTACAGGCCGTGTGCTCAGTTCACAGAAGGTGAGCGGTGAACAGACGAGAGTGAGCTTCGACTACGCTGCAGGCCCATACACCTTACGTTTGGTGCAGAGCCGCAAGAACGTCAAGACTCAAAAGATTGTGATTTATTAACAACAATTGAAAAAATGGTTTTATCTTTGCAAACGATTATCAAGATATGAAAAAATATTTCTTTGTCATAGTAGTCACATTCCTTTTGAGTCTTACGCCCTCGTTCGGTCAGATGATTCTCACAGAGGAAGATGCGGGATTGAACAACCGTGCCGGTTCCTCACACCCACCCTATGTCATGGTACCGCTCCAGAATGTGAATTATGACCAATGGGATTACGCTCCCCTGGGCAACTGCATCTGGTTGCTCGCAGGCATGGGAGGAGCATATCTTATTCAGAAGAAGAGAAGACAGAAGTAAGAAGAAAGCTTCTTACTTCTTACTCCTTACTTCTGACTTCTAATCTGATTATAACAAGCTCTACACAACGGCTCGTAGCTCTCGGTTTCACCGAGGACTACGAGCTTGTCGCCTGCAATGGTGCGGTGTGAGAATTGCGCCGGACTGCCGCAGCGGACACAAATGGCGTGTACCTTGGTGACGTCCTCGGCGATGGCCATCAGCTTGGGCATGGGTCCGAAGGGATTGCCCATGAAGTCCATGTCCAGTCCCGCAATGATAACGCGGACGCCGTTGTTGGCCAGCTGCTGGCATACCTCAGGCAGCTCGTCGTCGAGGAACTGGGCCTCGTCGATGCCGATCACATCCACATCATTGGCGTAAAGCAAAATCTGCGTGGCATTTTCAACAGGAATGGAATGGAGGGCGGTGGCGTTGTGTGATACCACATCCTCTTCGCTATAGCGCGTGTCGACGCCCGGCTTGAAGATCTCCACCTTCAACTTGGCAATCTTTGCCCGCTTCAAACGCCTGATCAGCTCCTCAGTCTTGCCTGAGAACATCGATCCACAGATGACTTCAATCCATCCTTGTGTCCTGTTGTGATAATCTTTTTCAAGAAACATGCCTTCAATAATTTTATTCTTTGTATTTTAGCCATTCAATCTTAGCAAAAATAAAAAGATTTCAGATATGAGCGACAAATTCAGCGAGCAAAAAGACGCGCTGCTTTCTATTAAACACGAAATCAGCTTGTTACATCAACAAGTGGATTATCTTCTCCGCAACGAAAAAGAGCTTGGGCTTCTCGATTTGGATGTGCTGATGAACCGCACGCACACCATTTACGACCAGATGTGCTCCATCAACATTGGCAACGAGCCTCAAGTGGATTTCAACGAAGAGGAATTCTTCGATGCTTGGCACCATTGCCAGGAGCCTGCTCCGGTGGAGGAAAAGCCAGTGGAAAAGCCAGAGCCGGTAGAGGAGGAGCCGACACAAGAGGAGGAAGAACCAGTGGAGGAGGAGCCAATTCTTGTGGAAGAGGAGCCAGAGCCAATGGAGGAAGAACCAATAGAGGAGGAGCCCATTGAGGAAGAAGAACCTTTGCCTGTCGAAGAAGAGGAACCTGTGGAGAACGAGGATGCCTATTTCGAGGAAGAAGTGGAAGAGGAAGAGCCGATAAAGGAAGAGGAAGTACCCACCAAAGCGACTCCAGCGCTGAAAGATGACTTCGGATTCATCCTGAACTTCGAGCCTGCCGTGGAGGAACCCGTGAAAGAAGAGCCCGCCGTGGAAGAGCCCGCTTCGACCTATACCACCGGCGATGAGATTGAGATGAGCATCCCGCATCTTGACCTTCCCGAGGAAGAACCCGAGACCCTGGGCGACAAGCTGCAACAGGAAGAGGACCACAGCCTGGCCGCCAAGCTGCAACACGGTAGCCTCAATGACCTGCGCTCCGCCATCGGCATCAACGACAAGTTCCTACTGGTAAACGAACTCTTCGGCGGCAGCATGGAGAAATACAACAAATCCATCGACAACCTCAACGACCTGAAGACCTTGAACGGCGCCCTCGTCTACATGAACGAGCTCCGCATCGAGCTGCAATGGAACAGCAGCAACGAGGCCTATAAGAAACTGCTCGAATTGGTCCACCGCAAGTTTGAATGACATGACCCAGCTCTATCTCGTCCCCACTCCCATCGGCAACCTGGAGGACATCACCCTGCGTGCCATCCGTGTGCTCAAGGAGGTGGACGCCATCCTCGCCGAGGACACTCGCACCTCGGGCAACTTGCTGCGGCACCTGGGCATCAGCAAGCCCATGACGGCCTTCCACCTCAACAACGAGCACCAACAGGTGGAACACATCGCTGACCGCATCGAGGCCGGCGAGACCATGGCCTTGGTGACCGACGCCGGCACTCCTGGCATCTCCGATCCGGGCTTCATGCTGGTGAGGGAGTGCGTCAAACGCGGCATCCAGGTGGAGTGCCTCCCCGGGGCCACCGCCTTCGTGCCCGCCCTGGTCAACTCAGGCCTGCCCGCCGAGCGCTTCATCTTTGAGGGCTTCCTGCCTCACAAGAAAGGCCGCCAGACCAAGATCCAGAAGATGGCCACCTATCCCTACACCACCATCCTCTACGAGTCTCCTTTCCGTCTGGTGAAAACCCTGCAGCAGCTCATGGAGGTGATGGGTCCCGATCGCCAGGTGTCGGTGGCACGCGAGCTCACCAAGATCCATGAAGAGAACGTCCGTGGCACTTTGGCCGAGGTGATCCAATATTTCGAGCAGAAAGACGTTAAGGGAGAGATTGTGATTGTTATCGAGGGGAGAGGTGAGAGTTGAGAGGTGAAAGGTGAGAGATGAGAGGTAGAATTGGCATATTGATACTTGTTTTGGTAGCCCTTGTGGGACGGGCGCAGGAGCGTACGATGATCCATATCGAACACGCCAACCAGTTCCATAAGACGGCCGGATCGGACGCCATGCGCTTGCTGGGCGACGTTCACATCCGTCACGACTCCACCCACTTCTACTGCGACAGCGCCTATTACTACGAGGAAAAGAACAGTTTTGACGCCTTCCAACACGTCCACATCAAGGTGAACGACAGCGTCGACATGTACAGTCGCACCATGGTCTACGACGGCGACCGGCGCTTCGCCGAGTTCTTCAACGACGTCCGCCTGATGGACGACTCCACGCTGCTCGAGACCGAATACATGACCTACGACCGCAACCAGCACCTGGCCAACTATCCCCACCACGGCGTCACCACCCGCGGCGACAAGAAGCTCATCAGCGAGATCGGCTTCTACCGCGACGACACCAAGGAATTCCGCTTCTTCAAGGATGTGGAGGTGCTCAGCCCGAAATACCTCCTGTTTTCCGATACCTTGTTCTACAACACCAAGATCGAGAAGATGTGGTTCCAAGGCCCCACCGACATCATCAATGAGGACAACAGCATGGTGGGTAACCATGGCTATTACCTCACCAAGCGCGACTTTGCCTATGTCGACGACCATCCGCTGATGTGCAATGAGACCCAGGAGATGGTGGCTGACTCGATGCTCTACGATAGGATGCAGGGCTTCGCCAAGGCCATGAACTCCATCCAGATGACCGACACGAGCTATAAGGTCATCCTCCGCGGCGAATATGCCGAGCTGTGGGAGAAGATCGGCTACTCGTTTGCCACCGACAGCGCCTACGTGGTGTATTACGACGGCGGCGACTCACTCTACATCACGTCCGACACCATGTTCTACCACTTCAAGACCGAACTGAACCAGGAAGAAAAGATCATCGGGCGGAGGCACGTCCGTTTTTACAAGTCGGACATGCAGGGCAAATGCGACACCATGACCTTCTACATGGCCGATTCCGTCATCAGGATGCGCGTGGATCCCGTGCTGTGGAACGAAGACTCGCAGATGACCGCCACCTACATCGACATCAAGACGGCCAACCATACCATCGACAGCCTGTTCCAGCGGGAGCAAGCCTTCTCGATCTCCAAGGACAGCATCGAGGGCTACAACCAAATCAAGGGCGACAACATGGTGTCATGCTTCAGGGACGGCTACATCCATCACGTGAACGTGGACAATGCGTCGAAGGTGCTTACCTGGCTGCGCGAGGACGACGGATCGCTCATTGGCATCAACATCTCTGCGTCGAAGAACATGGTCATCTTCATGGAAGACAACAACATCTCCAGGGTCAAATATTACGAAGAGATCGACGAGACGCTCTTCCCCGAGGAGGACATCAAAGAAGACGAACGGTATCTAGAAGGATTTCGGTGGCTTGAGGATCTTCGTCCGAAGTCTCGGGAGGACATTGTTCATCCTCGTCCCGAATCGCTTCCCTGACCAAATCATAGCCTTTATACACGTAAGGAACGGTTTGTTCCACAAACGGATACAGCAACGATTGCTGCTTGGTCTCCTCCTTGACGACGCCCATCAGCTTGAAGACGTTGAGCAGCATGATCAGCAGGCTGCACATGAGCAGGCCCTTGCCGATGCCGAAGATGAAGCCGCCGATCTTATCGATGAATCCCAAGTTGAGCGATTTCACCAGCTTTGAGAGCAATTTGCCCAACAGGTTCACCACGAGGACCAGTACGATGAAGGTGACGATGAATGAAATCAGATGGAGGTATTTCGGGTCGATCTCTATCCATTGCACCAGCTTGTTGGCCGTGAAGTCGGAGAAATGGAAGGCGCCGTACAGGCCAAAGATCAGGCCAATCAGGGTGGCGGCTTCGATGATGATGCCTTTCCTCAGTCCCCCGATGCCGAAGGCGACCAAGATGACGGCGATGACGATGTCGATGTAGTTCATGTTATTCAGTGTAATAAAGGATCATACGTTCGATGGCACGTTGGCACACGGGGCAGAACATGTGGCCCTTGAAGGTCTTCATCAGGCAGTCCATGTGCGGGCTGTAGATGCCTTCGGCCTCATAGCCTCCGCCCTCGAAAACGCCGATGGTTTGTTCATATTTCTTCTCTCGGGGCGTGGGAATCGGGGTCTTTTTGTCCATCATGTCCTTCCACTTGGCGTCGAAGTTCACCATGGTGGTGATGTTGGGTTCCCACGGCTCGATGTCGTTGTTGTAGAAGTCGCCGTAACCGGTGGAGTCGTCGTAATATTCGTCGGCGAGTCCCGCGAAGCCATGGCCGAACTCATGGATGATGATGTCGCCGCTGAACGAGTTGCTCGCCGCGCTGGAGCAGTAGAAGTTGTAAATGCCGCCACCGCCATACTTCTGGCTGTTGATCAGGATGTAGATCTGATCGTATGGCACCTGGCCTGCCAGATCACGGATGTCGCGGTTGTCGGTGCTCATGCAGTAGCGCTCCGAGTCGAAGGTCCAGTAGCTGAAGCGCATCACGGTGTTCCTGTAGATGTGGTCGCCCGGCTCGGTGCAGCCCGATTCCTCCGAAGGAGCCATCACGCCGCGCACGTTGAAGCTGTTTTTGTAACGGTCGTAGGGCGCATAGTCGAAGAGGCTCTTCACGAAGAAGTCGCAGTCCTTGACGAACTTGCCCATCTCTGCCTGGGTGTAGCCCTCGGGCAGGATGACGATGTCGACCGCCTTGGTGATGTCGGTGTTGCCGATCCAAGCGTCATAAACGGGCAGGTTGAGGTTGTCGGCGGTACGGATGAAGTAGTCGTCGGGCTTCACGGTGAGACGCATGCCTTGGATGAGGTTGCCGTCCCAGTCCTTGCGGAAAAACACCACGTCGACAGGTTTCTTGGGGAACGGCACCACGATCGACTCCTCGAAGGTCTTGGTGATCTTGGAGGCCTCGTCGGTGGTCTGCCACTCGCCGTAGAGGTTTTGGTAGCCTTTGGAAAACAGCACACGGTCGGTGCCGGGTTCCATGACCTTCACGATGTAGTTGCCGAACTCGAGGTTGTCGATCAAGTTGACCGTGGAGCCGCTCCAATAGGGCTCGTGGATCATCTCCTTCAGGGCAAACTGCGTGTTTTTGGTGTCGCCCGTCAGGGTATAGTCGATGCGGAGCGAGGAGTTCTCGAACCAAGTGTCGAACTGCGCCCAGGCCATGCAGGGCAGAAGGGCGAGGAGAAGAAAGAGGTGTTTTTTCATTATTCTCGGGATTATGGGGCAAAAATAATGAAAAATTCATAATTTAGCGTGTTGAACAAAGACTATAGACTATGAGATATTCCATTGGCATTGACATCGGTGGCACGAACACCGACATCGGGCTGGTGAGCGGCGATGGCCGTTGCCTGGCCCGGAAGAACCTTTCCACGGCGAGTTATTTTGACGCATCAGTGTATGTGGCCGACATCTGCGCGAAGATCCACGAGATGATGGCTGAGCAGCAGGTGGATGCCATCGACGGCATCGGCATCGCGGCACCGGCCGGCAACTACTATACGGGCTGCATCGAGAACGCCACCAACCTGAACTTCAAGGGCATCATCGACTTGCCGAAACTGTTTAGGGAGCACATCGACGTTCCCGTGGTGGTCTCGAACGATGCCAACGCCGCCGCTTACGGCGAGCTCGTATACGGCGGCGCCAAGGGGATGAAGAACTTCATCACCTTCACCCTGGGAACCGGCGTGGGCAGCGGCATCGTGATCGACGGCAAGCTGGTGCACGGCAAGACCGGCAACGCCGGCGAGTTGGGTCACGCCATCCTGATCCTGGGAGGGCGGCCTTGCGGGTGCGGCCGAAAAGGCTGTCTGGAGACCTACACCTCGGCCACGGGCATCCGTCGCACGGCCTTGGAAGTCTTGGCGCAACATCCCGAATACAACGGTCCTCTGTCGAAGCTGAGCGAGGAGGAACTCACCAGCAAACACGTGGGTGATGCCGCCAATGCAGGCGATCCCTTGGCGCTTGAAATCTTCAGGATGACTGGCGAATGGCTGGGCATCGCCTTGGCCAACGCCGTCGCTTTCAGCAGTCCCGAAGCCATCTTCCTGATGGGCGGACCCGTCAAGGCAGGCGAGGTGCTGATGAAACCCGTCAGGGAGTCGTTCCAAAGGAATCTTTGCTTTGTATACGACAATAGTGTTGAAATCAAGGTTTCGGAACTCTCGGGAAACAACGTGGCCATCCTCGGTGCCGCGGCATTGACTAAAGCGAAATAAACAGTCTCATCCGACAAAATTTCACGTTATTCCAAAAGAATTTTGTAATTTTGCAAACTTTTGTTAAAACACTTAAAATCAATCAATATGAAGAAACTTACCATTATCCTTGCAGCTGTTGTCATGGGTTTCGTCATGACATCCTGCGGCGGATCCGCAAAGGATTCCATCATGAAAGACGTTGACGACTATTTCACCCAGGCTGAGCAGAAGCTTGCCGCCATCGACAATGTCGATGACTTCATCGCTTATGCCGTTTCCATGAACGACAGATCTGATTTCATGGAAGTCCTCGATGAGAAATATGGCGATAAGACCTTCACCGAAGCCGAGGAAGAAGAAATCCAGAACTTCATCTATGACAGAGCCACTGCCTACAACAAGGCCGAGGCCGCTAAGTGCGCTGAGTTCTTGGCTCCTGCCATGAAGAGATTCGCAGATGCCGTTGACGCTTTGTACTACAACGAAGACGAGCTTGACGAGGAAACCTTCTATGCCATGTTCGAAGAGATGGACACCGCCGAGGACGAAGTGCTGAAGTTCGGTGAATGTGAAAACATTCCGGATGACCTGATCGACATCTTCACCGACGCTGAGAGCAAGCGTGCCGCCATGTTCGACGACATTGAGGAAGTTGAGGAATAATCCCTTTCCAACCTATAAAAACAGGGCTGTCACCAAGTGGCAGCCCTGTTTTTTTGTCCCGAAAAATCGGGAAGATTACTTGTAGACCTTCACGTCGGTCTCGCCGTTGAGGACCATCAAGCCATTGAGAGCCAAGGCCTTCATCTCGTCCTCGCCAGGATAGACATACACGGGAGCGATTTTCTCCACATGGCTCTTCACCAAGGCGCAGAAGCCCTTGTCGTAGGCCATGCCGCCCGTGAGGAAGATGGCGTCCACATCCATGCTCATGGCCGAGGCTGCGAGTCCGCCCACTTCCTTGGCCACTTGATAAGCCATGGCTTTGTAGACCTTCTCCCATTCCTTGTTGCCGGCCTTCACGGCGTTTTCCACCTCAAGGGCATCGTTGGTGCCAAGGTAGGCGACGAAGCCGCCCTTGCCTTTCAGCATTTGGCCGATTTCCTTCTTGGTGTATTTGCCGCTGAAGCAAGCATCTACCAGGAATCCTGCCGGCAGGCTACCGGCGCGCTCAGGAGTGAAAGGACCGTCGCCGTTGAGGGCGTTGTTGGTGTCGACCACACGGCCTTTCTTGTGTGCGCTCACGCTGATGCCGCCGCCGAGGTGGATGGCAATGATGTTCATGTCCTCGTACTTACGTCCGAGGTCTTTGGCCAACTGGCGGGCGATAATCTTTTGGTTCAGCGCATGGAAGATGGAGATACGCGGGAAGAGCGGGTGTCCCGAATAACGGGCTACTTCGTCCATTTCATCGACTACGACGGGGTCGGCGATATAAGCCTTCACTCCGATGGTCTCGGCGATGTCGTGGGCGATGAGGCCGCCCAGGTTGGAGGCATGTTCGCCATAGATACCCGAGGTGAGGTCGCGGATCATCGACTCGTTCACTTCGTACACGCCAGAGGTGAGCGGGTGCATGAGACCGCCGCGGCCAACGAGGCAGGTCATCTCCTTGATGTCGATGCCAGCTTCCTTGAGTTCATTGAGGATGACCTCGGTGCGGAAAGGCTTCTGGTCGGCGATGCGGTCGTATTTGGCCACTTCTTCGGCAGAGTGTTTGATGTTCTTCTTGAAGACCTGCTCTTCGCCTTCAAACACCGCGATTTTCGTCGAGGTGGAACCGGGGTTAATCGTCAGTATTTTATGTGCCATAATATTATATTTTTGTTGTTTATGCCATCAAGGCAGCTAAGGCGATGGAATAGAGCTTGGTCTTGGAGGTGTCGCCGCGCGAGCTAAGCACGCAAGGCACTTTGGCACCCATCAGCATGGCGCCCACTTCGCTCTTGTCGAACTTGGTGCAGCACTTGTAGAATACATTGGAGCTCTCCAGGTTGGGGAACACGAGGCAGTCGGCATCGCCGGCCACGGGGCTCTTCATGCCCTTAATGGCAGCGGTCTCGGCATCCAAGGCGAGGTCGAGGCTGATAGGACCTTCCACCACGCAACCCTTGATCTGGCCGCGCTCATTCATCTTGGAGATGATGGCAGCGTCGACGCAGGCGGGGATGCCAGCGCTCATCTGCTCGGTGGCGGTCACCATGGCGACCTTCGGGCAGCTGACACCCAACTTGGTAGCTACGGAGGTCACATATTTGAGCAACTGTTGCTTTTGTTTGATGTCGGGCAGCGGGATGATGGCGCAATCGGAGGCGACCATCAGCTTGTGGTAGTTGGGGTTCTCAATGACGGCGACGTGGGCCAGGGTCACGTTGGGTGGGCAGAGGCCGCGTTCCTTGTTGAGGATGGCGCGCATGTACTTGTCGGTGGGAAGCAGACCCTTCATCAGGATGTCGGCTTCGCCGCGGTTGATGATGTCGCAAGCCATGGCAGCGGCTTTCACATCAACCGGCTCATTGATGATACGGAAGTTGTTCATGTCAATGTTCTCGGCCTTGCACACTTGGGCGATGACGTTCTCGTCACCGAGGAGGGTGGCTTCGATGAGACCTTCCTTGACAGCCGCGTTCACGGCGCAAATGGTGTGGTCGTCGTTGGCGTAGGCAGCCACGAGGCGTTTTTTGGGTTTGCTGCGCAAAACCTCAAACATTTCTTCTAATTTACGGATTTCCATTATATTATAATTTAGAATTATGAATTTAGAATTTAGAGGGTTTAAACGTTGAGTTGTTCGCAAAGATAAGGATTATTTTGATTCTTCCAATGGAATTCTTTTTAAAGTCTTGTAAAAAGCGCCCGTCGGCTGCAAGAAACTTTGGAAATAGACGATTTCATTGACATCGGCGTGAAGGTAAGTCTGCTGCTCGATGCCTTGGTAGATCTGCTGGAAAAAAGGCTTGTCAATCAGCTGCTTGATGCGGCACACGGTGAGATGGGGCACGAAGTTCTGCCGGTCGCGCAGGTAGCCGAGGCCGTCGAAAGCGTCGAGGATGTCCTCCTCCAAGTCGTAAAGCGCCTTGGGCTCGTCCTTCATGCCCAGCCAGAGCACGCGTGGCGAGTGGTTGCTGCCGAAGATGCCCGTCCGGTTGAAATCCATGGCGAAAGGCTGGTGGTTCTTGGCCACCTTCTGACAGGCCTCGATGATCTTGGGAACGTCCTGATCGGGCGTGTCGCCCACAAACTTCAAAGTCAGGTGGATCTGGTCGGTCTTGCACCAGTTGATGTTGCGGCGCTCATGCTCCAGGTTCCGCTGAAGGCGCTGCACCAAGGCGGGATACTCTGTTCCCGGATGGATGGGGATGGCTAGAAAAGTTCGTTTCATGGCGCAAGTTTAAGAAAAAAGAGCTTATCTTTGTGGATGAAATCAAATATTATTGTCATGAAATACCAAATCACTTGGAACAAGCTTCCTCAGAACCTTGAAGAGCTTCAGGCGATGCCCGAGGCCAACCTGAAGACCCCGGAAGGAACCGCGGCGCTGACCCTGGCCGCTTTGGCCGTCTTCCCGACCAATCGCGAGGAATGTTACCGCATGTTGAATTTCCTTAGGGGACCGCGTCCATTGTCGACCATGGACCAGCAGTTCATCAGGGATCGTTTCATGGACGGGAAGGATTATCTGGCGAAGTCCTATTTCAAAGGCGCCACGCCTGCCAATGGCTATACGCCCGATGTGCCTTACGTCGTTGAGCTCAGCGAGAGCGTGGCACAGTTTGCGGAAGAGGGTTACAAACGTTTCGACATTCGCAGTGGCGGTGCCGACTCGCCCCGTCAGGTCACGCTGCGCCTGAAGCCGTCGACAGGCGAATGGTTCTTGTGGGATCAAAGCCTTCTGGTCGGCATCAGGGTTCCCGTGAGCCAGGATCCTTGGGCTTGAGGCTACCAGTCTGAATCCCAGTCGGTTCCTCCGCTATCCCAGCTGTCGCTCCCTGAATCCCAGTCATCGTCATCGTCCCAGTCGTAGTCGTTGCTGTGACTGCCTGCATCATACCATGTAGACTGCTCGAAGTCCTTGCCTGA
>JAGCPG010000067.1 GCA_017645245.1 Bacteroidales bacterium | reverse complement strand
CCAAAGCCAATCCATTACCCTCAATCTAAGTGGCCAACCGGCAGGTATATATTTGGTGAAAATCACCGATAAAAAAGGCCAAAAATGCGTGAAGAAGGTGGTGAAAGAATAGAAAATACACCAAACCATGAAAAAGCTATTTACACTTGTTTTGATGTTGCTGATCAGCAGCGTTTCTCTGGCTCAGGAAGGTGAAATACTATATCATGAATTTGATTCCGTGGTTTATTTGTCGGCCGAATGTGACCCGACTCAAGTTGTTACAGGACCCTTCTATCATATCGACTTGGATCAAAACGGAGAATTAGATTTTAGATTTCACCTACATCCAGATCCTCATGGATGGGGGTTGCGTATGGAATTTGAACCCGGATCTAATATCTCTCCATCGTCTCTCGGTCGTGTAAAACTGGTCAATGAGGGAGACACGCTCTCCAACGCTGTGTGGGGGAGTTCCTGTTGTGAGTTTTATACTACGGGCATTCATTGGCTAAGTGTCAGATGGCAAAAGGATGATGGCTATTATTATGGATGGGTTAAGGCAAGTTTAATATGTGATAATTATTTTAATAATATCTATCCGTGTAAAATGGAGTTCTTTCTTCACGACATGGCTTATTGTACTATTCCGGATTATCCATTCGTAGTTGGCCAAACCAGTTTCAACTGGGTTACTGTTGACGACAATGAGACCGCTTTTTTTACAACCGTTCGGCCAAACCCCACCGAAGGAATGTTTACCGTCGTCGGAGAGGATTTCCAACAGGCCGAGGTCTACAATATCCTAGGGCAGTTCATCCTTTCCGAACCAAGCCGGGGCCAATCCATTACCCTCAATCTAAGTGGCCAACCGGCAGGTATATATTTGGTGAAAATCACCGATAAACACGGGAATAATTGCGTGAAGAAGATAGTGAAAGAATAGTATAAGGAATAGCTATAATTAAAAACCATTTAGGCTCATGGTCACCGTTGGGATGAGCAGCAAGCCGCCCACTACGATGAGCACCAAGATGAATTTCCAGATGAAACGCACCCATTTTTCCCAAGGGATGCGGGCTACACCCAAGGTGGCGATGAGCACACCAGAGGTCGGGGTAATCATGTTGGTGAAGCCGTCGCCGAACTGGAACGCCATCACCGTGGTTTGACGCGAGATGCCGATCAGGTCGCTGAACGGTGCCATAATAGGCATGGTGATGGCAGCCTTGGCCGATCCTGACGGAATCACGATGTTGATCAAAGTTTGGATGCCGTACATGATCTCGGTGGAGGCGATGACGCCCAGGTTGCTCATCGACTTCGACAAGCCATAGAGGATGGTGTCGATGATGCCGCCGTCTTGCAACACGATGACGATGCCCGCCGCTAGACCCACGATGACGGCGGCGGAGAGGATGTCGCCCATGCCTTCGATAAACATCTTGGCGATGTCACTTGCACTCTTGCCGATGGCAAAGCCACTGCAAATGCCCATAAACAGGAACAGGGTGGCAATCTCCATGATGTACCAGTCATAGCCCAGCACGCCCACAATGAGGTAATAAACCGTACCGAACAGCATCGTTAGGATGAAGTAGGCAGCCGACTTGCGCAAGGCGAGGAAGCCCACGATCAGGAACAGGCCTGCGCCGATGGGCAACAAGGGCAGGGTAGAGGTGCTGTTGCCGACCTTCATCTCGGTCATGGGGTAGCGGATTGCGCAAAAGACCAAAACAACGATGATGGAAACATAAACTAGCCAAGCCGTTGTGAGTCCTTCAGACTTCTGACATCCGTCTTCTGTCTTCTGACTTCCGTCTTCTGTCTTCTGTCTTCTCCAATACTCGTCATCCTCATACATGATTGACGATTTCGGGTTTTTCTTCACCTTGTTGGCGTAGATCAACACGAAGACGATGCCGATAATGGTGAGGATGATCCAGCAGATCAGGCGGTAGCCGATGCCCGAGAACAAGGGGATTGCGGCGATGCCTTGGGCGATGCCGATGGTGAATGGGTTGAGCATGGCGCCTGAGAAACCGATGTGCGCCGCCACATACACCATGCAGACGCCCACGATGGAGTCGTAGCCCATGGAGACCGCTAGGGGGATGATGATCAGCGTGAAAGCGATGGTCTCCTCGCTCATCCCGAACACCGAGCCGAACAGGCTGAACAGGATCATGATCAAGGTAATGATGATGTTGTTGACCCCGATTTTTCCAATCAACTTATTGTGTTCCAGTCGTTTGGTGAAACGCAAAAACGCCATGATGCCCGTGTCAATAGCCCGGCTTTTGCTCATGATCCAGAAGGCGCCGCCAACGATCAGGATGAAAACAATGATGCCGCTTTGTTTCTCAAAACCCTTGAACAAGGCCGAAAACACCTGCCATGTCTGGGGCTCGGCGTGAAACTCCTGGGCGTAGGGTTCGGGCAGCTGATCCTGATAGTAAAACGTCATCACGGTCTCGTTGCCGACCTGTTCCTGAACATACCTTCCGGGCTTGATGAACCAAGTCATCATGGCTGCCAGCAGGATGCAGCAGAAGACGATGACAAAAGTATGCGGTACCTTGCGCTTTTTCATGGGTAGAAATGTTTTGCAATAATACGAAAATTGTTTTAAATTTGCGTGCCTTAATTTTGAATTCTAACTAATAATTTAATAGTATGAAAATCAAACATTTAACTATTATTGCAGCCGTTGCCGTGATGGCAACCGCCTGCGGAAACAAGCCAAAAACCGAAGAAAAACCCCAACCCAAGCTGATCGACAAGTATGCTGAATACACGCTGACCAGCGACATCAGCCATTTGAGCGAGAACGAAAAGGAGATGTTGCCTTTGCTCTTTGAAGCTGCCAACATTATGGACCAACTGTTTTGGAAAGAGAACTACGGCGACAAAGACGAACTGATGGCTCGCATCAGCGATCCCGACGTGCAAAAGTTCGCCTGCATCACCTACGGTCCTTGGGACGGTTTGAACGGCAACAAGCCTTTTGTGGAAGGCTTTGGCGAGAAGCCTGCCGGCGCACAGTTCTATCCTCAAGACATGACCGAGGAGGAATGGGAAGCCTTCGCCGATCCCGACAAGAACAGCCAATACACCATGATTGTTCGTGACGAGAACGGCAACCTGAAGTGCGTGTGGTACCACGACTATTTCGCTGAGCAGATCAAGAAAGCCGCTTCGCTACTTGACGATGCCTCCGAGCTCGCTGGCGATGAGGAGTTTGCCGAATACCTCCGTCTCCGTGCCAAGGCCCTTCGCACCGACGACTACTTCGAGAGCGACATGCGATGGATGGATGTCCGTAACAACAACATCGACATGGTGATCGGACCCATCGAGAACTATACCGACGCCCGTTATGGCATCAAGGCCTCCCACGAGGCTTTCATCCTGATCAAAGACCAGGAATGGACCAAGCAGCTGGCCCGTTACGCCGCCTACGTTCCAGAGCTGCAAAAACAGCTTCCCGTGCCCGAGGAACACAAGAAGGAAGTCCCCGGTTCGGATGTTGACCTGGCCGCTTACGACGCCGTTTATTATGCTGGCGACTGCAATGCCAACAGCAAGACCATTGCCATCAACCTGCCCAACGACGAGCGTGTGCAGCTGCAGAGAGGCACCCGCAAGCTTCAATTGAAGAACGCCATGCAAGCCAAGTTCGAGAAGATCCTCGTTCCCATTGCAGGCACCCTCATGACTCCTGAATCACAGGAGCATATCAAGTTTGATGCTTTCTTTGCCAATGTGATGTTCCACGAGACCGCCCACGGTATGGGTATCAAGAACACCATCACAGGCAATGGCTCGGTTCACAGCGCTCTGGGCAACACCTACAATGCCATCGAAGAGGCCAAAGCCGATGTGTTGGGTTTGTTCCTCGTGACCAAACTCGCCGAAATGGGCGTGTACACTAATACTGAGATGATTGACAACTATACCACCTTCCTTGCAGGCATCTTCCGTTCCGTGCGTTTCGGTGCCGCCAGTGCCCACGGTAAGGCCAATATGCTCGAGTTCAACTACATGCAGAAAGAAGGCGCTTTCACTCGCAACGAAGAAGGTCTTTATGCCATCGACTTCGACAAGATGAAAACCGCTGTGGAGAAACTCGCTGGCGACATCCTTATCTGCCAAGGCAACGGCAATTATGAGGCCGCTAAAGCCTGGTTGGGCGAGATGAGTGTGATCATGCCGGAACTTCAAGCCGACCTTGACCGCGTCAATGAAGCCGGTATTCCTACCGACATTTACTACAACATGGGACCGGAGGTTCTTTTGAAGAAGTAAGAAGGAAGAAGTAAGAAGAAAGAATTCAAAATCAAACAAATTACATAAAAATGAAAAAATTATTCGTATTTGCTCTCGCCATCTTGGCTATGGTTGGCAGAGTTCGTGCCGACGAAGGCATGTGGCTCCCGATGTTTGTGGAGCGTTTGAATTATGTTGACATGCAAAAGATGGGTCTTCAGCTGACTCCTGAAGAGCTCTACAGCATCAACCACAACAGCTTGAAAGACGCCATCGTGGGTCTGGCCAGTGAATCCAAGCCACGCGGTTTCTTCTGCACCGGTGAGATCGTCTCCGAGAAGGGTCTGCTCTTCACCAATCACCATTGCGGCTACAGCGCCGTGCAAAAGCTCAGCTCCGTGGAGCACGACTACCTGAAGGACGGCTTCTGGGCCAGAAACTTCGGCGAGGAATTGCCCGCTCCCGACATGACCGCCAGCTTCCTCATCCGCATGGAAAACGTGACCGATGAAGTGCTTGGCGTGGTCCTCAGCGACATGGACTGGCAAGCCCGCAACAAGGCCATCAACGCCAAGATCAAGGATTTGGAAGCCGCTGCTTCGGAAGACGGCAAGTACAACCCCGTGATCAAGGGCTTCTTTGAAGGCAATGAGTATTACATGTTTGTGTATCAGGTCTATACCGACGTGCGTCTGGTGGGTGTGGCCAACTCCTCCATCGGCAAGTTCGGTGGCGACACCGACAACTGGATGTGGCCCCGTCACACCGGCGACTTCTCGATTTTCCGCGTGTATGCCGACAAGGACGGCAATCCTGCCGACTATTCCGTGAACAACGTGCCGCTGACCCCCAAGCATCACCTTCCCATCAGCCTCGATGGCGTGAAGCAGGACGACTTCACCATGATCTGGGGCTTCCCGGGCAGCACCGAGCGCTACATGTCGAGCTTCGGCATCGACTACAACGTGGATACCTTCTATCCCATCATCATCGACATCTTCGGCAAGGAGCTCGAAGTGATGGATGAGTTCATGCAGAAGGACGATGCCATCAACCTGATGTATGCCGACAACCACGCCGGTCTGGCCAACACCTGGAAGAACTTCATCGGCCAGTGCACCATGCTTCGCAAGAACAAGGTCAGCGAGGCCAAGGTGAAACTCGAGAACAACTTCACCCTGTGGGCCAACCGCAACAACAAGAAGGAATATCCCCAAGCCCTTGAGAACCTGAAAGACGCTTACGGCCAGCTGGCTCAAATCGCCAAGTATGTGTACTATCCGAACTTCATCGCCCAGATGGGTCCTGCGGGTATGGCTTCAGCCTTCCAGGGTTATGCCATGGCTGTCGATAGCAAGGACAAGGATGCCATTAATGCCGCTGTCATGGAGCTTCAGGCCATGGACGTGGATGCCATGTTTGCCGAGACCAATCCTCAGGTGGAACAAAAGATGTTTGCCGAAATGCTGAAGGTGTATCGTAACGCCTTTGACGCATCTGAACTTCCCGAGATCTACACCAAGGTCATCGACAAGAAGTTCAAGGGCGACATTGACGCTTTCGCCGACTTCGTTTACGCCACCTCCATCTTTGCTACGCCTGAGAGAATCAAGGCTTTCATCGCCAAGCCCAATGCCAAGAAGATGAAGAAGGACTATGCTTACCAGATCAACGAGGAGATGACCGAAGTGATCATGAACGCCGTTCCCCAATACCGTGCTGCCATGGTGGCCACCCAGGAGAACGACCATATCTTCGTGAAGGGTCTGCGTGAATACTATGCCGACACCCAACCTGAAAAGAGCCTTTATCCCGATGCCAACTCCACCATGCGTATGAGCTACGGCTCCGTGCAAGACTACATGCCCGCCGACGCCGTGCATTACGACTATGTGTGCACCGCTAACGGCATCCTTGAGAAGTACGTTCCCGGCGACTATGAGTTCGACGCTCCCAAGCGCTTGATTGACCTCATCGAGAAGAAAGACTTCGGTGCTTACGCTGACGAGAACGGCGAGCTCATCGTATGCTTCCTTTCGACCAACGACATCACCGGCGGCAACTCCGGCAGCCCCATCATGAACGGCAAGGGTGAGTTGATCGGTCTGGCCTTCGACGGCAACTGGGAAGCCATGAGCGGCGACGTCAACTTCGAGCCCAAGCTCCAGCGCACCATCAACGTGGATGCCCGCTACGTGCTCTTCATCATCGACAAGTACGCCGGCGCCACCAACCTCATCGACGAGCTTGACATTCGCAAGAGCGAACCGCAGCCCCTCCGTGAGGAAGAAGAACAATAAGCCATCTACATCATGAAAAAACGCTCACTTCTTCTTGTAGCTGTCATACTGCTTGTCGCGGTTGTCGTGTTTTTCGCTTTCCGAAACACCAACTGCCGTTTCCGTGTCATGACCAATTTCGACGGAGTTCCTACGGTATGCCTTGACATGGACTTGGAGAACGCCATCCTCGACGGCATCTACATTCCCTCGGCTCGCCAAACCAAAGACGGATCAGGCATGTTCGACTTCAGTTTCACGGCACCGAAAAAGGGTAAGTACTACAAGATCTACTATCAAAACGAAAGCTATAAATTCCCCGATACCAGCGCTTTGGCATCCGAGAATTTTTATGGCAGCTGGGAAGAAGTGAGCATTGGCTTCAAGCCAATAACAACACGAAAAGTTAAAGATCAGTTGCGCATCGTGGGCAACCCCAGGGACGAGGCCATCTATGAGGGTGACCGATGGAAGCGCAATCCCCGAGTGGGAAACTACCAATTCATGCTCGTGGTGTGCGACGAGGAAGGGTTGGCCGAAATACCCGACTATGTCCAGCATATCGGGGCAACGGACGCAGAGGGACGTTGGGTGAATCCCTTCGGCTGGTTCGAGACCCATCCTTCAAAGCATATCAAGATTTGTTCGTCGAAAAGGCTTTTGAAAGCGCGTGTCGTTCTTGACGCTCGCTACGGCATATATGTGAATGATTCGGAGGCTGACAGTTCGAAAGATTGCGACTGCGGCAACAGCCAGAATCTGTACGAACATGCCTTGTACGAGCAGGTCTACAGCCATGCCAGCCAGCAGTTCACACTGCGCAACATCCCAGTCATCAAGGATGTGGTGGGCGACGATCCCTATACTCTTGCCGAGTACGAGGCCAACAAGACCCGTTTCGATTCCACACAGCTGCAGAATAACTATCCTGTGGCCAGCCAAGAGCCTTGTGTCACGGTAAAAGTGGCTCCTGACAGCAGCTACATCACCCTGATTAATCCCGCCAGCACCGAGGACAACCTGCGTAAGGAAGCCACCGGCATCCGTACCAGGCTGGGCTTTACCTACGGTAAATATACAGGAAAGATCAAGTTTCCCGTCATGCTCAACGACGAGAATCTTTGGAACGGCTTGACCTACGCTTTTTGGCTGATCTACAGCGACGGAAGCGCTTGGAACAACCGCAGGCCCTGTTTCAAAGACGGCGGCTACATCCCCAAGTGGGATAATTCAGAACATCCGCAACGCACCCCTTACCATCCCTATTCGGAGATCGACATTGAGATCGTGAAGGCCTCGAAGCATTGGCCGATCGGCTATTACAAATGGCTCCGCACCGACCTTGAGAACTGTCAGGAAGACGCCAGGTTGAACAACGACGTGATGTTCTGCTGCACCAACTGGGATTTGGCCTGCACCGAGCCACCCATGTTCAGGGGTGGTATCGACACCATCGATTACGATAAAAAGCTTCGCTTTGAGGCTATGCGCTGGTTCCCTGAATACAAGGCATTGACCACGCGTACCCCGATGCCGAACAGCGACTTCAAGGAGGAATGGTACTATTACGAGATTGAATGGCGCCCAAATGAGATCATCTGGCGATTGGGTCCCGATCTGGATCACATGCAGGTGATGGGTTACATGGACGACCAGCATACCAGTATTCCTAACAACTCGATGAAGTGCATCGTCACGCAGGAATACCACTACTCCGAATGGTGGCCGCCCATCGTTTGGGAACAAGGCCTGATCCCCTACAACAAGACCGACATCGAAGGTCGCGTCTATGAAATCGTCATCGAATAATCGCCCAAAGTCATGACATTCTCCGGTTATTCGAAGCGGGATACCAACATCATCAAGGGATTTGCCATTTTGTGCATTGTCTTGCACAACTACTTTCATTGGCTTTGGCCTTCGCCTGGGGAGAATGAGTTTGACTTTGCTCCCGAGCGCATCCAGAAACTGTTCCAAACGCTGGGTGCCGAGCCTGGCGAATGGGTGAACCTGTTGTTCAGCTATCTCGGCCATTACGGCGTGCAGCTCTTCATCCTCATCAGCGGTTTTGGCCTGACCGTTTCCATGATGCACAAGCCGCGGACTTGGGAATCGTTTGTCGTGGTTCGTTTGAAGAAGCTCTATCCATTGCTGTTGGTAGGCATTTTGGTGTGTTTCTTCGGTAAGATCGTGATGGAAGGAAAGCCTTTCGGCCCATACGAGTGGACTGAGATCGGCTACAAACTTCTTTTCATCCATACCTTGATACCCAATTCCGGTTTGAGCGTCAACGGTCCCTGGTGGTTTTTTGCCTTGATTTTCCAGCTTTATCTGCTGTTTCCGCTGCTTTTTCGATGGATTCGGAAAGGAGGTTGGATAACGTTTGCCTGTGTCTGTGCGCTGTGTTACGGCCTGATTTTCCTGTTTCGCTATGTCTTGACCGATTGTTTTGGCGAGTTCGTCATGCAAAACGCGCCGGGGCATCTGCCTGAGTTCTGTTTGGGCATGGTCTTGGCTTGCCATGAGGGCAAAAGGCTCCATCCGCTTTGGCTGGTACTTGCTGTGGCGGTGTTCTGTCTAGGCAATTTCTATGCCTTGTTCTATCCCTTTACCTTCCTTGCCTTGTCGGTCATCGCAGTTTTTGCATACGAAGGGTTGAAGTCCCTGCCGTTACGGAAACATTGGATTGGAACACCTTTGGCCTATTTCGGCGGGATTTCCATGACTATGTTTGCGGTTCACGGCTATTTCCGCACGCCGCTGTTGCTGTTCGCGGTAAGCCAGCATAGCCCTTGGAGACGCATGCTGTCGGGGTTCTACTATTTGCTGGTGGTTTGGGCCATTGCTGTGGCTGCCAAGCTGTTGTACGACTTTTTGTGCAGGCAGCTCGACCGCATCGTCATTCGTGAAAACAAGGTTACCCGTGTCTTGGGTATTGTTTTCTCGTGGGCTTTTGGGCTGTTTTTTGCCGGCGTTTTGGGCTATTACATCGTCAACGGCGTTCCATCCCACAACCGCCTCATTACTGAACCGATTCAGATGACTGAAAGCGGCTTGATTGAAGCGGGTAGCGAATACGCCAAGTTGGCTGTCATCGACTTTGAACAACATTATCCGACCCTGCACATACAAGGCTCGTTTGAGACACATAGTCTCGACACCTTGACCCCGTTGCCTTCGGTGGTGATGAATATCAGCGAATTGCTATGGATTCGTTTGGAACTACCGAAGGAAAACAATACCGATGGGTATCAAACCTATCGTTTCAACTATAATTTCCAATGTCCGTTCATCAAAAACCTTCGGGGAAAAGAGCTGAACATCTTTTTTTGGAATGAACATAAAGGACGGATGGAATTCAAGAACGCGAAAGTAGAATTGTTGCATTAAAAAATGAAATAGATCATGGTTGAAAGTCAAACCAAGCTGGTTTCCCGATTGAAAGAGACTGCCTCCCAATGGGTGAGGCTCAATTTGTTCCTTTTGCTCTGCATGGTTGTCATCAGGGTGTTTTTCTATTTGCAGGTGCATTTCCGCCTCGAAGTGGACGCATCGCAGTTTGGCAGCGTTATGAAAGGAACCGTTTACGATTTCTATCTGGTTTGTCATGCCTTGGCTTGGTTCCTGATCCCGTTCTTCCTCTTTCACTTTTTCTTTCCCAAGACCACTTACGCCGTCGGGAAAGGGCTGGTGTATGCATACGTAGTGGTTGCCGCCTTGCTGACAGAGTACTATTGCAACCTCAACATGCCTTTGGATCACGTGATCCTGGCGTATTCGCCTGAAGAGGTGAAAGGCACGGCCACGTCATCGGCAGCCATTACCTTGGAGCCATTCCTGTGGTTTTTTGCCACGATTGCAGTGGTAGTCATATTGGGTCTGCTGTGGCGCAAGGTGCGCATCGGCTGGGTTTTTGCCTTGGTGGGCATTTTGGTGGGTCTATTGGTCGCTGCGTTGGTGCCGTATAAAAACTATGTCCGCACAGAGAAGCATTTCAACAACCACCCTTCGTTCTGCCTTGGGGTGAACCAGCCGTCGTATTCCTACATCAAAATCACGGATTATCTGCACGAGAAACACTCGAATGACATCGAAAGCGATTTGTTTAAAACCCAGGTGTTGAAAGCTACCGCAAACTATCAGGCCATCCATCCGGAATTTCATTTTCTGGATCCGGAATATCCATTTTACCGCAAGTTTGACGACCCTGATGTGCTTGGCAGTTTCTTGGCTCCCACCAGCGACGGTTTGCCACCCAGTTTCGTCTTTATCATCGTCGAGAGCTTAGGGCAATGTCTTACGGGAGTTGAGGATCCCCAGTTTTCTTGCACGCCTTTCATTGACAGTCTGAAGACCCAGAGTTTGTATTGGAAGAACTGTTTGTCAACCGCCCAAAGGACCTTTGGCGTTCTTCCAGCAGTTTTCGCTTCGGCCCCGCAAGGAAAGAGCGGCTTTTACTTGACACCTGATTGCATGCCCGACCACCAGTCGTTGATCAAGACCCTGCGCCGCAATGGTTATGGCACTTCCTACTATTATGGCGGAGTTCATTCCTTTGACAGGTACGATGCCTTCCTGAAAGGCAACAACGTGGATTTCATTTATGTGCCCGAAATAAAGGAAGTGGATTCGGTAACTTATCACCTTCTGAACAATGGCCACCGTTGGGGTTTGGACGATAGGGAGACCTTCCGTTATGCCATGCAGCGAAAAACCAACGAGCCATCGCCTCGGTTGAACTTGGACATCTTCATGACCCTTTCAACCCATGAACCGTTTGTGATAGCCGACATCAAGTCGTACGAACACAAGGTTGCCGCCATGGTGCAGGCTTGCCCCAAACTGTCAGAAAAGGAACGCAACAACATCTTGAGTAACAAGCATATTTTCGGGTGTTACCTCTATCTGGACGATTGTGTCAGGGAGCTGATGGCTTTCTATCAAACACTGCCTGAATACGAGAATACGATTTTCTTTATCACGGGTGACCACCGGATGGCCTTTTTGCCGTTTGGAGAACGTATTCGCACCTACAACGTGCCCCTGTTGGTCTATTCACCGCTGTTGCGCCGAGCAAAAAACATGGACGCTGTGGTGTCGCATCTTGACATTACACCTTCGGTGAATGCTTATCTTCGCGACAACTATCAGGTGGAGATCAACAATAATTGCCACTGGCTGGGCACCTCGTTCGATACCTTGGAAACTTACCGAAACCTACGTAAACAGGCTTTCATGTTGAACAACCGTGATGTGGTGGATTATATCGATGGCGATTATCTACTTGACCATCAGTATGTTTTTAAAGTACTCAAAGATTTTGCGTTGGAACAGGTCGATGATCAGGCCATGGCAGAGTTGCTGATGCAACGCCTCGCCGACTATCAAGCCCTCAGTAGGTATGTTTGCCATTTCAACCATTTGAACAAACACGTTGACAAGGCTAAAATCCTTAGGACCGATTTCACCGATTTTGAGTTGACAAACCGACCGATTTTCCACCAGTATGTCACGCAAGAAGGGGATAACCATTTTGTTACTGTTGACTCGACGGTGTTGTATGCGCCCTTGTTCGAGGCGTTATCCCTAGACGACGGCTGCGAGGAAGTGCATGTTGAGTTTTCGTTCGATTTCCGCAGCCGCGATACCTTGCGTGACTTACCATCTCTGGCCTTCAGCATTGGCGATTTTGCGATGAACGTCCTGCTCAATTCGGATGACAAGCCTACATTGAACACGGGTTGTTGGGAGCATTTTGAAAACTGGTATTCCATCCCGATCAAAAATGATGGGGAAATCCTCAAGATCTTCTTGTATAATAACCACCAATGTAGTCTTGATTACGACAATATCAAGATTCAGGTGTCAGCAGAAAAATAAAGGACACGTCCTTAGAACCTGAAGTAGATGAACGGGTTGAAGTCGGAGACGCACAGCGAGCCGGCTGAGAGCACGAACAGCACTATGCAGATGGCGAACATGGTCCACGAAAGGCCCTTGGAATAGTGGTCGGCAAAGATCGTGTCCTGAAGCTTTTGGCCCGCCTTGAACAAGGTGAGGAAGGAGAAGACCACCGCCAAAGCGAAGGTGAACCAATAACGGGCTTCGGCGCCGTTGGTCAAGCCGCCACGGAAGGCAAACAGCGCTTGGTAGAATGAACCCGCGTCAGCGGCTGTATCCACACGGAACAGCACCCATCCCAGGTTGACGATGAAGAAGGTGAGGATGACGGCAGGAACCTTGCCGATCTTCTTGAGCACATCTTTCAGGAACAGCTTGTCGGCACAGATGAAGAAGCCGTGGAAAGCGCCCCAAAGCACGAAGGTCCAGCTGGCGCCGTGCCATAAGCCCGACAGCAAGAAGCAGAGCCAGAGGTTAAAGTACATGCGGCCTTTGCCCTTGCGGTTGCCACCCAGCGGGATGTAGAGGTAGTTCATGATGAAGTTGCCCAGGGTAATGTGCCAGCGTTTCCAGAACTCTGTGACGCTGCGGCTGATATAGGGATCGTTGAAGTTCTCGGGGAAACGGAAGCCCATCATCTTGCCGAGACCGATGGCCATGTCGCTGTAGCCGGAGAAATCGAAGTAGATCTGGAAGGTGTAGGACAGGATGCCGATCCAAGCCGTGCCAGTGGCCAGATTGCCATAATCCATGGCAAACACCTGATCGGCGTAGGCGGCCAAAGTGTTGGCGATGAGCACCTTTTTCGCCAAGCCGATGACGAAACGATAGAAGCCCAAGGTGCGGTCCTCCATGGTGCTGGTGCGCTCCACCAGTTGCGCCGCCACGCTGTTGTAGTTGACGATGGGACCTGCGATGAGCTGCGGAAACATCATGATATACAGCACATAATCCGTAAGCTTTTTGCTTGCCGGTGTGACGCCACGGTACACGTCGAGGGTGTAGGTGATGGACTGGAACGTGAAGAACGAGATGCCTATAGGCAGTGCCACCTTCATCCACGACACGGGCTCGTGGTGCGCCCAGCCTAAGATCGTGTTGAGGTTCTCGACGAAGAAGTTGGCGTATTTGAAGTAGAGCAACAGACCCAATGCCATGAGAACGGACAGGGTGCAAAGCAGCTTTTTCGTGCCTGTCTTCCCGGTCTTGGCCAAGGCGTTCACCAAGTAATAGTTGATGATACATTCCCCGACGAGCAGGAAGACGAAGTCGGGCGCGCCGTAGGCATAAAACACGAGTGAGAACAACAAGAGGGTATAGTTCCTGAATTTCTGCGGCGTGGCGAAATAGGCGATCAGGAAGATCGGCAGAAAGAAAAACAGGAAGATGTTGCTACTGAATACCATGATATTGAGGTTTAATTTGTTCTACTGAAAATTTCTTGTGCGGTTTGCGTGAAGCCATTCATGTAATCAAACAGGTAGTTGGAGGTGTACATGGCCATCACGATGTCGGCGTCTTCCAACAATTGTTGGGCTCCAGGATATTCCGAGATCCTTTGCCAGCTGATGGCGGGATCGGACGAAACGATGTAATCGTTGTATTT
>JAGCPG010000004.1 GCA_017645245.1 Bacteroidales bacterium | reverse complement strand
TGCGATTTCGTTCTGTGCGTACGATTTATATACTAAATTTGCCATCGTATTCGATTTTGTTTCTTGTTTTATAATTCGCACTACAAATATAAGAAATAAATCGATACAAACAAGGGTTATCTCGTTATTTTTTAACAAGATGACCCTATTTTTTTCTGACAAAAACTATAAAAACAAAAAAAGAGAGCGACCTTTTTAGTCGCCCTCTTTTTGTTTGTTTCAACTTAACGTTGGATTATTTGTACTGGCCAGTGATGGTAACGTCAGTGCCTTTGAAGGTGTAAGCAGCGCTGTGGGTGATGTGGATCAGGTTCACTTGGTTGTTGTAGACAGTGCCAAGAACGATGTCATAATCCTTGTCGGCAGCGGTGCAAGAAATCTCTTTGAACTCAGTGATGGGTTCAAGGTTCTCTTGGAACAAAGCGATCTTTTCAGCTTCGGTGTTAGTGGAGCTCCAAATGTCGCGTCCAGCACCAAACTTGTAAAGGGCAGCACCTTGGAGGGGCTTAATCACGGCATAGATTTCTTTTTCGTTGGAAGTCCATTGCAGACCGAGTTCAGCAAGGTTGCCAGTGGCAGCGTTGCCGCCATGTCTGTTCCAAGTGAAGTCTTCAGGAATCAAAATCACCTCAACTTCTTCAAAGTAGAGGGTGATGGAAGCGGTAGCTTCTTCACCGGCCTTATCGGTAACAGTAGCGGTGATCACGGACTCGCCAATGAGTTCTTTGGAGTCTCCGTAGGAAATGGTTTCGCGATAAGTGTATTCTTTCATTCCGGTGAGGTTGATCTCGGCCCATTGAACGCCGTCGATCTTAACGACGAGTTTTGTGAGTTCCTTTTCGCTGTCAGGGCTGGAAGTCATGACGAAACCAAAGTTAATGTCTTCATCCAAAGTGACGATGGCACCGTCTTGAACATAACCGTCTTCATTGAGGACGGAGATCGAAGGCTGACCTTCTTTTGAGCAGCTTGCAAAGAAAGCAACGCTGACGAGGCACAAAAGTGCCATAGCTAATTTCTTCATAATGAATAGTTTTAAGGTTAATTGATTTTCGTTTTAAGGTTAATCTGTTTCCAATTCTTAGTCTTCGACAATAGCGTCGTTCGGGCAAGCACCGGCGCAGGTGCCGCAACCAACGCATGAATCAGCGTCGATAACGTAAATGCTGCCTTCTGAAATTGCGCCCACTGGGCATTCATCGATGCAAGTACCGCAAGCGATGCATTTGTCTGTGATTTTGTAAGCCATAATTTGTTTAATTTAAAGGTTAGTTACTAAAATTCAAGCTGCAAATATACTGCATTGTTTTGTATTTAGGCCTCTTTGCTGACAATTTAGAAATATTCTAAACAACGGATAAAAAAGATTTTATAATTATTGTTTTGTTACGAATTAAACCGTACCTTTGCAAACGCAAAAACAATACAACGCAAAAACGATACCAAACTGTTTTTTGAAGTAAAAATTTTGAAATTTAAATCTTAATAATTATGACAGGAAAAAGTAAAGTTGTAGCCCTTGAGCATGTCGTGATCCGCTTTGCGGGCGACTCGGGCGATGGTATGCAACTTACCGGAAATCTTTTCTCCGATTCAACGGCTTTCGCCGGAAACGATTTCGCCACTTTCCCGGACTATCCAGCTGAGATCCGTCCTCCTCAAGGAACCGTCGCTGGCGTCTCTGGATTCCAAGTGCATTTCGGACACAAACCCATTCATTCCACAGGCGACCTTTGCGACGTCCTCGTGGCCATGAACCCCGCCTCCATCAAGGCTAATATGCGCTGGCTCCGCCCAGGAACCATCATCATCATCGACTCTGACTCAATGACCGACAAGGCTTTGGAAAAGGCCGGTTACGAGGCTGATCCCACCGTTGACGGCACCCTCGCCGACTATCAAGTGGTCAAGGCCCCGATTTCCGAGCTGACTAAGGAAGCCCTGAAGGACTTCGGCATGGACAACAAGGCGATGCTGAAATCGAAAAACATGTTCGCCCTCGGCATTGTGCTCTACCTCTTCAACCGTGAGCGCGACTCGGTCTACAAGTATTTCGAGACCAAGTTCAAAGGCAAGGATCAGGTGATCAAGGCCAACCGTACCGTGCTTGACGCCGGTTACCACTATGCCGACACCTGGGAGCTCTTCACCAATACCTACAAGGTGGAAGCCGCTGACCTTGAGAAGGGTAAGTACCGCAATATCACCGGCAACACTGCCGCCGCTTGGGGTCTGATGGCCGCTTCCGAGAAGTCAGGCCGTCCGCTCTTCCTGGGTTCCTATCCCATCACCCCTGCCACTGACATCCTGGCAGAACTGACCAAATACAAGAACTTGAACGTCAAGGCTTACCAAGCTGAAGACGAAATCGCTGGCATTATGTCATCCATCGGTGCCGCCTATACCGGCTGCCTCGCCGTCACCACCACCTCAGGTCCTGGACTCTCGCTGAAGAGCGAAGCCATGGGTCTGGCCGTGATGACCGAGCTCCCCTTGGTGATCATCGACGTTCAGCGCGGTGGCCCGTCGACGGGTCTTCCCACCAAGTTCGAGCAGAGCGACCTCTTGCAGGCGCTCTACGGACGTAACGGCGACGCTCCGTTGATCGTGATTGCTGCCCGTGGCTCTGCCCAGTGCTTCTATGCCGCCTTCGAGGCTGCCCGTCTCGCCCTTGAGCACATGACTCCCGTCATCCTGCTCAGCGATGGTTCCCTCGGCAATGGCTCAGAGGTGTTCCGCATCCCCAAGATGGCAGACCTCCCGACCATCACTCCTCCTATCGCCAAGGCCAACGATCCAGACTACATGCCGTTCCGTCGTGACGAGAAATGGCTCCGCCGCGAATGGGCTATCCCGGGAACTCCCGGTCTGCGTCACCGCGTAGGCGGTCTGGAGAAGGAAGACGGCAAAGGCAACCTCTCCACCAATCCTGAGAACCACCAGCGCATGACCGAACTCCGCGAGGAGAAAGTAATGCGCGTGGCTGATGACATCCCGCTGCAAGAGATCTACGGCGACAAGAACGCTGACCTCCTCGTGGTTAGCTGGGGTGGCACCTTCGGCGTGATCCGTACTGCCGTTGAGAACCTCATGGAACAAGGCAAGTCGATCGCCCATGCGCACTTCGACTACATCATGCCGCTGCCTAAGAACACAGAGGAAGTGTTGCAAGGTCACAAGAAGATGGTGGTCTGCGAGATCAACCGCGGCCAGTTCGCCAAGTACCTCCGCATGAACTTCCCGGAATACAAGTGTGAGCAATTTAATAAGGTGATGGGTCTGCCGTTCACCATCAATGAGCTGGAGACCAAGTTTAACGACCTCTTAAAATAATACGACCATGGAAAATCAGAATATCGAACAAGAAGTCATGCTGACTAAAGAGGATTTTGCAAGTGACCAGGTGGTGAAATGGTGCCCAGGTTGTGGTGACCATGCCATCTTAAAGGCCATGCAAGACGTATTCCCCAAGATGGGCGTTAAGAAGGAAGACATCGTGGTGGTGTCTGGCATCGGATGCTCCTCGCGCTTCCCTTATTATATGAACACTTACGGCTTCCATAGCATCCACGGTCGTGCCGCCGCTTGCGCCACCGGCGTGAAGCTGGCCAACCCGCACCTCACCGTGTGGATGATTACTGGCGATGGCGACTGCACCGCCATCGGTGGCAACCACTTCATCCATGCCTGCCGTCGTAACATCGACATCAATTTGGTGCTGTTCAACAACCGTATCTACGGTATGACCAAGGGTCAATTCTCACCCTGCACCTTCCGTGGTACCAAGACCAAGACCTCCCCGCAAGGCACTTACGAGGATCCCTTCAACCCTGGCGAACTCGCCATCGGCGCCAAGGCGACCTTCTTTGCCCGTGGCGTCGACGTCAACCCCAAGGAACTCACTGAGATCTTCATGGAGTCCTATCACCACGACGGTATCGCTGTGACCGAGGTCCTGCAAAACTGCATGATCTTCTCGAACGGCGTGCATGAGAACATCACCGGCAAGGACGTCCGCGACGACATGCAAGTGAAGTGCGTCCACGGTCAACCGTTGATTTTCGGCAAGAACCGCGACAAGGGTATCCGTCTGAACGGCAACCACCTCGAAGTGGTGAAGATTGGCGAGAATGGCATCACTGAAAAGGACATCCTGGTCCACGACAAGACCACTGAAGATACCGGTATCCACATGATGCTGGCTCACATGGCACCGCCTCATTTCCCGGTCGCCATCGGCGTGATCCGCGACGTGAAAGCCCCGACCTTCAACGACAGCCTCGACGAGGTCATTGCCAACGAGAAGGCCAACTCGAAGATCCACAACATGGATGACCTGCTCAACAGCGGCTCCACATGGAACATTGACTAATCTGTTTATCAGATCATCAGAAAAAAATCCCGTTCGTTTGAGCGGGATTTTTTATTTTTGTCAACTGAACAACTGCCAACTGCTAACTGCCAACTAAATGAAAATCCCTTTCAAACCTGGAACATTAATCTATCCGTTGCCTGCGGTGATGGTCACTTGCGGCGACTGCGAGGAGAATTATAACATCATTACTATTGGCTGGACGGGAACGATTTGCTCCGACCCGCCGATGTGCTATATCTCCGTGAGGAAAGAACGCCACTCCCATGACATCATCTTGAAGAACATGGAGTTTGTCATTAATCTGACCACGGAGGATTTGGCTGCGGCTACCGATTGGTGTGGCGTGCGTTCGGGTCGAGATTACAATAAGTTCAAGCAGATGCATTTACATCCCGAACCAGCGCAGATTGTGAAAGCACCATTAATTAAGGAGTCACCGTTGAGCATCGAGTGCAAGGTGGTAGAGGTGAAGGAATTGGGCTCACATGATATGTTCATCGCTGAGGTGGTGGCCATTGACGCTGAGGAGAATTTAATTGATAAGGGTACTGGCGCCTTCCAACTCAACCATGCCCGCCCGTTGGCCTATTCCCATGGGAAGTATTATGGCTTAGGCGAGAAAATTGGTGGATTTGGTTTTTCGGTAAGGAAAAAGAAATAATCATGGCTTATTTGCACCCCATATGGGTGCTCTATCGGTAGAAAAATGAACGTCAACCTCAATATCGATAATAAAAAAATCATTCTCGCTCTGAGTGGAGGCATCGACTCGATGGTGCTCGCCGGTTTATTGCTGAAAGCCAAAGCCGACTTTGTGTTAGCACATTGCAACTTCCATCTTCGTGGTGAGGAATCCGATGGTGATGAGCGGTTTGTTCATGAGTTTGCTGAAAAGAAAGGCTTGACGCTCTATGTGAAACAGTTTGATACCATGGGTTATGCCAAAGAACACGGCTTTTCCATCGAAATGGCAGCCAGAGAATTGCGTTATGCTTGGTTTGAAGAGTTAAGACAACAACTGGGCTATGATTATATCGCTGTTGCGCATCATGCCGATGATCAACTGGAGACGTTCTTCATTAATTTATTAAGAGGTGCTGGGATAAGAGGTTTGAAGGGGATGCAACCTGTCAATGGTCATATTATTCGGCCATTATTGGCTTTTTCGAGAACGGAGATTCGGCAATATGCTACGGAACATCATCTTCAGTGGCGGGAAGACCATACTAATGCCGAGACGCTATATTTACGTAACAAGATTCGTCATGAATTACTTCCCGTAATTGATAGCATCTCCAAAGAGGGGAGAGCGTCCATCCTGAAATCCATGAGCCATTTGGCTTCGGAGAATGAATTATATAGGGAATTGGTGAGGGAGAAGCTGTCGCAGATGGTAGCACCCCTTCGGGGTGCAAATTCTTGTGTGGGGTCTGATTCTACCGATCTGGCATCCCTACGGGATGCGGATGGCCTAAGATTCTCCCTCACCTCTCACCTTTCACCTCTCACCTCTCACCTCCTTTTTGAATGGTTGCGTGATTATGCCTTCAATTCGGATCAAGTCCATTTCATCTACGAGGCCCTAAATGGCCAACCAGGAACATTATTTTTCTCACCGACTCATCGGGTGACGGTTGAACGGGATGGTTTGGAGTTGACGCCGTTATGTCATCAAGCGGAAACGTCTTTAGAATTGGTTTACGAACAATGCCCCAATGATGAAAAATTCACGCTTGACAAGTCTCCGAAAGTTGCCCAACTGGACTACGATAAGCTATCTTTTCCGTTGCAGTTGCGGAAATGGCAGGCGGGCGACCGTTTCCATCCCATTGGGATGAAAGGCTCGCGGTTATTGAGTGATTTCTTGAAGGATTTGAAGCTCTCAACCAGTCAAAAAGAAAACGTCTCGGTGCTGCTCACCGCTGACGGCGAAATCGTTTGGGTGGTGGGCTGCCGCGTTGACGAGCGCTTCAAGGTGACCGAAAAAACTCGTTCGGTTTTGAAAGTGAGCATAAAAGATTGAGGTTTTTGTGTAAAGGTTGAGGCAGATTTGCTATTTTTGCGGCAAATCTAAAATCTTTCTTTCCAATGAAAAAACTGTTAATCGCTCTCATGCTGGTCTTTGCGACAGCCTTTGCTGTGCGCGCTCAGGTGCTTGATCCCGTTCAGTGGAAATTTGAAATCCAGGATCTTAATGATGAGGAGTTCGAGTTGGTCGCTACGGCCACCATCGAGCCAATGTTCCACATCTATTCCACTTCGATGCCTGATATGGCTCCGCTGCCAACGGTGTTCAGCTTTGAACCGAATGAGTACTATGAACTGGTAGGCGGCGGTCGCGACCTGACGGATGTCCCGCTGTACTACGACGATATCTTTGAGGTGGAGTACAAGCAGTTCTCTGGTGCTGCCTCATTTGCCCAAAAGTTTAAAAAACTTAAGGATGGACCTTTCCAATTGGTGGGAGAGCTGAATTACCAGGCCTGCAAGGATGGTAGCTGCGTCTCGTTGACCGAGGATATCGATTTGACATACGGTGACAATGCAACGCTTTCGGCTGCGGAAGAGCAAGAAGGTGTCGGCGGTCACGCCAAATCCAATATCTGGGCCATGATCCTTGAAGCCATTTTGTGGGGTTTCGCCGCACTGTTGACCCCGTGCGTGTTCCCGATGATCCCAATGACTGTATCATTCTTCATGCATGGCGAGGGAGAGACCAAAGCACAAGGCCGTTTCAAGGCTTTCATGTATTTCCTGTTCATTGTGTTACTTTATACGCTGCCCATCGCCATCATCATTCTGGTGACTTGGCTCGTGGGAGGTAACAGCGTCACGGCAGATATCTTCAACTGGCTGGCTACACACTGGCTGCCGAACATCATCTTCTTCTTGGTGTTTATGATCTTCGCCGCTTCATTCTTCGGTGCCTTCGAGATCACGCTTGGAAGCAACATGGTGAACAAGAGCGATAGCAAGCAGAATGCCAAGAGTCTGGGCGGTATCTTCTTCATGGCCCTGACTCTCGTGCTGGTGTCGTTCGCCTGTACGGGCCCCATCGTGGGTACGGTGTTGATCAAATCCACCTCTGGCGAATTCTGGGCTCCCATCGTGACGATGTTCGCCTTTGCCGTAGCCTTCGCCCTCCCGTTTGCCTTGTTTGCCTTCTTCCCGAACTTGCTCCAACGCTTGCCCAAGAGTGGTGGCTGGCTTAATTCCGTGAAAGTCGTGCTGGGCTTCATTGAAGTTGCCCTTGGCTTCAAGTTCCTCAGCGTTGCTGACCAGACTTACCACTGGCATCTGCTCGACCGTGAGGTCTACCTCGGCATCTGGATCGTGTGCTTCGCCTTGTTGGGTCTCTACCTCCTCGGCAAGATCCGCTTCAAAGGCGAGAAGGAAGTTAAGGAACTGGGCGTGTTTCGCCTGGTACTCATCATCATCGATTTCACCTTTGTCATCTATATGATTCCCGGCATGTGGGGCGCTCCTCTGAAGGCCCTCTCCGGCTATCTGCCACCCAAGCAAACCCTCGATTTCGACTTGAACCGCATCATTGAGGAAAATTCAGAGAAGGTGATCGAATATGTGGATGCCAAGTTTGCCAACATGACCGTGGCACAACAGACCCAGACTAATACAGTGCAG
>JAGCPG010000066.1 GCA_017645245.1 Bacteroidales bacterium | reverse complement strand
TCGCTGCTTGTTGTCTCATTAGGTCCTTGGAAACCCCCTTGAAAACAAACAGGTCAGATACCCACGCTTTAGTACGCGGGCATCTGCCACTGCTTTGTTTTTGATCAAGGGTTGTTGAATTTCCAAGGTTCAATGAGACCCAAAAACAAGCTTGGCAAACGCCTTCTTTCAATATGTAGGCCTTCCCATGATCCGCAAGGCGGCATGAAAAGACGTTACAAAATTAAATAATAAATTTGGAAAAAACAAATTTGGAAAGGATTTTTTTAAAAACGAAAACAGTTGCGGGGAAAGAAAAAGTTGTTTATCTTTGCAGCGTCAGAAATGACTAATCCGGTATTTTCCGCGTGGGAGTAAGACTACACCGCCCCTGCTCCAAAATAAAAGATGGAGACTGAGAAAAAAGCAGTCTCCTTCTTTATTTTCCAAATTCTTTACGAAACTTCCTTACGAAATCATTTCGGAAAACGAAGCTCCGCTTAATTGATAGAGCGCCCTTCCCTTTAAATATTAGCACCTCCATCGCATTATCGTTTTGCTCAAAATAGCTTTTGATTTGAACAGCCAACAAGCCTCCATTATATCGGGTAGTCATGTTCAACAACACATGGTTGGACTGGAGCAGAAAAGATACCAGTCTCACCCTCAACGGGATGGAAATCGCCCATTAAAGCAATCAACTCCACCTGACGAGAATAGTCGGCTCCTTTTAAAGAATGTAACTTACCCAACTCTGCTGCTATGTCGTTCATCGTTGCTTTCTTTGGCGCAAAGATACATAATAATTTCGTAACACATTTACTATTTGGAAATGTTTTTGTAATTAATACATATTTGAAAGAAAACAACTATCCCAAAACCCGTTTCAAAATGCCGGAAATACTCAACATCAGGAAGCTGTCGTACTTCAGGCTGTCGGGATCGATGCGGCGGAGGTCACGGTAGGAACAAAGGTCGATGTGGACGGGATCGGAGGCGTTGTTTTTCAGCCGCTTGCGATACTGGTTCCTATTGTTGCCGAACAGGCTCTCCTCCTGGAAACGCTCCGCCTCGTTCAAGGGACGGTAACCCATGATGAGCTTGTCAACCACCCAACGGGCGTGCTCGCTCTTCGACAAGGCCTCGTCGTAACGTTCCCAAGGCGTCTCACGGCGGTTGTCTCCCATGCCGGACAAGGCCATCTCCCTGGCTCTCGTGGCAAAACAATCGGAACAGAAGATGTTCGACAAGCCACCCTTCACCTTCGTCAGGTTGCCTTTCCAGCTGGAATCAACGACCAACGGGCTGAATCTCCTACGCAACAGGTCGTATTGGAAACTATCCAAAGCCAAGGCATAACGATGGGGGTTATGGACATCCTCGTACGGCAGACTATCGATCAAGGTGCCCAGGTTGTAGATCCTACCAACCAGCACCGCCATGCGGGTGTCGATCTTACAGGCCTCCGCTGAGGCGCTCGAGTCGAAGAAAGCGTTCACCTCGGCTTCCGGCATCACCACACACACACTGTCGGCATCAGGTTCCCAAGCATGAACGACGCGCAACTCTATGTCGACGAAGGAATCGCAACGCAAGGCCTCGGCATCATAAACCTTCAACATGCAACATTTCGGCAGATTGCTCAAAAACTCTTCCTTTTCAAGCTCTTCGACGATGTCGTCCCTTTTGCTCACTATGGTGATGACCGTCCGATGTTTCGCTTCAAGTTCTGCATCCTCATCGAAATTGACGAAATGCGCCGAAAGCGCCACCTGACGGGCCACGGAAAGCATCCTGGGGCTGTCGCCGTCAAGCACCACATGCAAGTGTTGCCCTGATCCCACACCGAAGGCGACGTCCTTCAGCTTGTCCAAAACGTATGCGCGAGCCTTGTACCAATTCACGACGGTCTCGGCCTCAAAAGCGCCACCGTCCTTCCGTCTCAGGTATTCAAAAGGACTTTCCAATTGCTTCATTTCACGTTTGTTACGCATCGCCAGACCTCCTTTCCACAAATGGCGGCCGTTGGTACATCTGTAGACCAAACCAACCCAATGAAACCATGACATGCTCTAAGATTTGCGACTGTTGCCACTCGAAAGAGGCGATGCGACCCTCGGTGAGGAAAGCCTGCACCTGCAACGGCATGCCACTCTCTTGCTGCTCAAGCCATTGAACCACCAGGAACGGGTACTGGGAGACGTAAGGATGGTTCATCAGCCAATGGAACAGATACGTCCGAAACAGCGCGGCATTGAAAACACCTTCCTTGATCTCTTCCTCAGGCAGACACTGCAACGCTTCGTTGGTCTGCCTCAGCTGTTTCAGCCGCTCGACCTCCTTCGGGGAAAGGGCATGGAAACGGCTGGTATCAAGAATGAACGAATTGATCATCTGACGGCCGTAGGTCTTTCCCTCCCGCATCTTTTGAAGGTTGGTGAACGAGTCGGCATGCAAGGCGCTGGTGGGGATCGACGAGGTGGTGGTGTCCCAGTTGCACACGGTCACAGTAGTCAACGTCACACGCTTGACCTCGCCGTCGACATTGAATTTTGGCACCTTGATCCAATCGTCGATGCACAGCAGATGGTGCTGACGCAGATGGATGAACGCGACCACGCCCTTGATGGTGTCCTGGAAGACCCAGGCCAAAGCCGAACCTGCAATACCGATGGCAAGGTAATACCTCGAATCCTTTTGGATGTTGAGAATGACCAAAAAGCCGAAAAGCCACGCGATGAGTGCTCCCAAGATCAGGATCTGGCACCAAGTGATGCCCGCTTCTTTTTTGCGCAGGTTGAAGATGTTTGTCAGGGTGTTGCACACCGAGATAGCCAGCCATACGAGCAGGGTCAGCAACAGCAGCAGGTACCACGTCTGATGAAACAACATGTTGGCGTCGCCATTCGTTTTGGGCACCAACAACGGCACCAGGACCATCGCCAGCAGCACCGTGATGAGCCACCAGCGCTTCAACAAGGCGCCCCAGATCTGACTGCCCAGGCTTTCCGAAGCCAGGTGTTTTTTGCTTATTTTCTCAAAAAGACACATTTCCTATCATTTTCGAAATCTTGACAAAGGTAAGGATATTTGAAAAAAAACCACGAATTATCGAGAAATTTATGCAAATTTACATACCTTTGCCTGAATTTAAACCTTCCTAATGAAGACCAGAAAAATCAATAAAGTCCTGATTGCCAACCGTGGTGAGATCGCCGTGCGCATCATCCGCACGCTGCGGCGGCTCCATATCGAGAGCGTGGCCATCTTCGCCGACAACGACGCCGAGGCGCTGCACCGCCGTCTGGCCGACGAAGCCTATCCCCTCGGCAACGGCAGTCTCAAGGATACCTACCTCAACATCCAAAAGATCATCGATGCCGCTTTGGATGCCGGCGCCGATGCCATCCACCCCGGCTATGGCTTCCTCTCGGAGAATCCCGAGTTTGCCGAGGCCTGCCGGCAAAACAACCTCATCTTCATCGGTCCCGACGCCGAAACCATGAGGCTCATGGGCAACAAGATCGCAGCCCGACAACTGGCCATCGACAATGGTATCTCCGTCACCATCGGCATCACGGGCAACATGAGCCAAATTTTGGCACAAGCTGACACCCTGCCCTACCCTGTACTGATCAAGGCAGCGGCCGGTGGTGGCGGCAAAGGCATGCACATCGTCGACCGAAAGGAAGACCTAAAGGACCAACTGGAACAAGCTTCACGCGAGGCGGCCAACTACTTCGGCGACGGCACCGTGTTTGTGGAGCAATACATCCAAAACCCACGTCATATCGAAGTTCAGATCCTCGCCGACCATTACGGCAACGTGATCCATCTGCATGAGCGCGAATGTACCATCCAGCGCCGTTATCAGAAGATCATCGAGGAATCACCTTCGCCGACGCTCAACGAGGAAAGGCGGCAACAGCTGCTGGCCACCGCCGTCAAGCTCTGCCAAAAGATCGGCTACAAGAACGCCGGCACGGTGGAGTTCATCGTCGACAAGGACCAGAACTTCTACTTCCTGGAGATGAACACCCGCATCCAGGTGGAGCACCCCGTGACCGAGATGCGCACAGGCATTGACATAGTGGAGGAGCAGATCCGCATCGCCCGTGGCAAGGAGATGGGCTGGACGCAGGACATGATCCAACCCCAAGGTCATGCCATCGAGCTGCGTATCTACGCCGAGGATCCCGAACACGGCTTCCTGCCCACGCCGGGCAAGGTGACGGCCTATCACGAGCCCCAAGGCAGAGGCACCCGCGTCGACAGCAGCATCGATGGCTGCTGCACCGTCAGCGAGGCCTACGACCCCATGATCGCCAAGCTCAGCTGCCACGCCAAGGACCGCCAAAACGCCATCGAGACGGCACAGCACGCCCTGAAGGAGTTCATCATCCAAGGCCTGACCACCAACAAGGCCTACCTCTGGGAGATCATCAAGAATCAGGATTTTGAGGAGAACAAGATTGACACCTCGTTCTGCAAAACGCATCAAGACGAGCTGCTGAAAGCCTTGAATAAGAGTCGCAACAACTTAAACGTCAACGATATAGCTGCATCATTCCTTTTGTACGATTTCTACAAGAAACGTCTCGAAAACCTCACCGAGAACGTCTGGGAGGAGATTGGATATTGGCGTTATCACAGCCATTTTACCGTGGATGTTGAAGGCCACAAGATTCCCGTCCACATCACACAATGGGAAGCGGACAGTGGAAAGTTGAAACTGGAAATCACCTCTCAACTCTCACCGCTCACCTCTTGCCTCTCCGCTGAGTTCATCGCCCGCGACGGCCATCAACTCAAGCTCATGCTCAACGGCCGAACCGAGGTGATCTATTGCTCCGTCAACAACGAACAACGCACCATCGTCAACTTCCACGGGTTGAACTTCAGCTGTTTCCGCACCGACCAGCTCAACGACACCCTCGATTATGCCCTCAAGGAGATGGCTAACGACAAGACCAGATTGGTGTCGCCCATGCCCGGCAAGGTGGTGAAGATCAACGTGAAGGAAGGCGACGAGGTGAAGGAAGGCACCGTGATGATCGTAGTGGAAGCCATGAAGATGGAAAACAACATCACCGCCACCGCCAAGGCCAAGGTCAAGAAGATCTTGGTAAAGGAGGGCGAGATGGTGGATAATAAAATGCAACTTATTGAGTTATTTTAAGATAAGAGATAAAAGATAAAAGATAAAAGTGATATGAATTTCGATTTAACTAAGGAACAGGAGGCTTTACGGCAGAAAGTCCGTTACTTCGCCGAAGCAGAAGTGAAGCCTGTGGCCCGTTACAATGACGAGCACCAGCATTTCGACACCAAGTTGACCCTCAAGATGGGTGAGCTGGGATTGTTAGGCATGACCGTGCCAAAGGAATACGGCGGTCAAGGTTTGGATAACCTGAGTTACATCATCGCCGTGGAGGAATTGGCTCGTGTGGACGGCAGCACCGCCGCCACCATTGCAGCCGACAACTCGCTGGGCATCGGTCCCATCAAGGACTACGGCACCGAGGAGCAGAAACGCAAGTATTTGCCTCAGCTCTGCAAGGACAAGCTTTGGGGCTTCGGTCTCACCGAGGAGAACGCCGGCAGCGACTCGCGTGGCACCCAAACCACGGCCAAGCTTGAAGGCGACACTTGGGTGCTCAACGGCTCCAAGATCTTCATCACCAACAGCGCCACGCCCATCACGCTGGGCACCTCAGTGCAGGCCATCTCCGGCGAGAAGGACGGCAAGCCCGTGTTCACCGCCCTGCTAGTGGAAAACACCGTCGACGGCTTCACCCAGACCCCGATGGACGACAAGATGATGTGGCGTGCCTCCAACACCGGCAAGCTCATCTTCGACAACGTGCGGCTGCCCAGGGAGGCCATTTTGGGCGAGCCTGGGGAAGGCTCCCACATGATGCTGGCCACCTTGGATTCAGGACGACTCTCCATCGCTGCCATGGGCCTCGGTTGTGCCCAAGGCGCTTACGAGATGGCTCTCGCCTACTCCAAGAAACGCGTGCAGTTCGGCAAGCCCGTCTGCAAATTCCAAGCTGTGGCTTTCAAGCTCGCCGACATGGCTGTGAAGATCGAGGCGGCGCGCAACCTTTTGTATCATGCTTGCTGGCTGAAGGATCAACACCGTCCCTTCGGCAAGGAAGCCGCCATGGCCAAGCTCTACTGCTCCGAAGTGGCCGCCGAAGTGTGCGACAACGCCGTCCAAGTGATGGGCGGCCACGGTCTGCTCAAGGAGTTCGACATGGAACGCTTCTACCGCGACCAACGCATCCTTCAGATTGGCGAGGGAACGTCGGAAATCTTACGTCTGGTTATCTCAAGAGCCATTGGTTGTTAGATAAAAGATAAAAGTTAAAAGATAAAAGTTAAAAGTTAAAAGTTAAAATTTAAAACATAATTATATGAAATATTTAAATATTCTTGCAATTATCTTGATTTGCTATAGTCTGTTTGCGGCCTTCTACAACAACGTCGTCGTCAAAAGCGAACAAAGCAAGGGAAAGAGCATCAAAAAGATGTCGAACAACATCCTGCTTTGGCTCGTCCCCATCATTTTTCTTGCCGTGAGCAGCTTCCTCACCATCATTCCCGCCCAGGAATGTGGCGTGGTGATCACCCCCAGCGGCGTGAAACAGCAAACCTATCCCACTGGTTGGCACCTGATTTTCCCCTGGTACAACGTGCAAACCATGGATAAGACCGAGCAGGTGTACACCTGCGCCAAGCGCACCGACGTGAGCCGCAGCGACCCGAACTACAAGTCGTACAAAGCCGATGCCACCCAGTCGGAGACCGTGTGGACCCCCACCATCGACGGTATCAAGATGGGATTTGACATCAGCGCCTCGTGGCGCATCGACCCAGAGTACGCCTGGTGGATCTATGATAACGTGTCGGAGACCGACGGCAGGGAAAACGGACGCTTTTACTGGCTCGAGGAGAATGTAATCAAGCCCAAGCTGAAATCAGCCCTCGCCCTCACCACCAGCCGTTACACCCCCATCCAGGTGTACAGCACCAGCCGCGAGGAGATTCAGGCTTTTGTGCTCGAAAAGATGAAAAAGGACATCCAGTCGTACCACCTCATCCTCGACCAAATCGACATCCGCGAGGTGTACTACAACAGCGATTATGAGACCGCCATCAACCAGAAAAAGCTGGAGGAGCAGAAAGCCCTCACCCTCACCGAAGTCACCAAGCAGAAGGAAGAGCTGAAGAAACAGGCCGAGATTGAGAAGGACATCCAGATCCTGAACGCCGAAGGCGAGGCCGAGGCCCTGAAGATCAAAGGCGCCTCCGTCTCCAGCAACCCCAAGATCGTCCAGCTCGAATGGATCCAGAAATGGGACGGCAAGCTTCCTGAGATCATGACCGGCGACGGCAATGGTCTATTGTTGAACATTGACAAATAAAAAGCCATGAAACGTCACCTGATATTAACATTACTATTGTCGATCGGCCTATCCATGTTGGCTGCGCCACTTCAAAACGTCCCTGTCCAAGTCACCCAACCCAACGGACAAGTCATCAACTGTTTTGCTTCAGGTGATGAATTCTACAACTACTTGCATGATGCCAACGGCTTCACCATCGTAAAAGCCGAAAATGGCTATTATTGCTATGCCACCAAGGATGGTGCAGGGAAGGTTGTTGCCTCCACATACGTCGTTGGCAGTGTGGATCCGGCCTCCGTGGGATTAATGCCCTACACCAAAATCTCAAAAGAGGAATATTATGCCCGACGTCACCAATGGGAAGCACCTCTCACCTCTCACCTCTCACCTCAAACCTCAAGAAAGTTTCCCAACGGCAGGGAGCTCAATCACGGACGTTACAACAACCTCGTGGTGTTCATCCGTTTCGCGGGCGACACTTACCACACCTCCTCTTTCTCCACTGTCGAGGCCATGTTCAACGGCGCGGATTATGATGCCAACTCGTTGCACAACTACTATCACCACACCTCTTACAACCAACTTGACCTGTGGTCGTATTTCTATCCCGAGCCTGACGGTGAGACGATCCTTTCTTACGAAGACATTTATCCGAAGCAATATTACCAGCCATACGATCCCGTGACGAATCCCATGGGATACCAAGACGGCGAGACGGCTGAGCGAGAGTTTTCCATGCTGGAACGGGCCATCAATTACATTGAAGACATGGTTCCCGAATCGCTCGACCTCGACTACAACGATGACGGAATGGTTGACAACGTCGTTTTCGTCATTAAAGGTGAGCCTGGCGAATGGGCTTCTTTGCTTTGGCCACACCGTTGGTGCATCTATGACCGCTATGTGCCACTGCACGATCTTCAGGTATTCGACTTCAACCTGCAATTGGAGCAAGGCGGCTATTTCAACGTAAGCACCTTGTGCCACGAGATGTTCCACTCCTTGGGCGCCCCCGACCTGTACCATTACAACGGCGGCATCGACCCCGTAGGCTCTTGGGATCTGATGTGCAGCAACAGCGAGCCCCCACAGCAGACCAGCACCTACATGAAATACAAGTACGGCAATTGGATTGACGATATCCCCGTCATCAATTCGACAGGCACTTACGAACTGGAAGCCGTCTCTTGGGAAGGCGGTCGCCGCAACGGATACATGATTCCCACCAGTGATCCACAACAGTTCTTTTTCCTTGAATACCGCGACAAAAACAATGGTTTTGATCATGAAATCCCAGGCAGTGGAATACTCATCTACCTCATCGATACCCGATTTGATGGCAATGCCGGATGGGATGGAAACGAAAATCTAGATGAGGTCTACATTTTCCGCCCAGGCGGCGATGAGAACAACGTTGGCAACCTCGACCATGCCTTTTTCAGCGAAGAATCAGGAAGAACATCCTTCAATATTGGAACTGACCCAAGCCCCTTCATCCATAATCAACAATACATTGTCTACGATTGGATATATCAAATCACCAACATCAGCGCAACGGGCGACCGAATGAGTTTCGACTTCATGCCCTACGGAGGAGAGGGAAGCGCCCCGGGTCCAAGCAATTTCATCGCCCATGTCAACAGCCAAGAACACCAGGTGGAGCTTTCATGGAACGCTGATCCATACGCCGGCTACTATTATGTGTATCGCGACGGCATGACCATCGCCGAAGTCACCGACACCACCTTCATCCATCCTTATTCTGAGGCCGACCATGGATTCCACATCTACAGCGTGCTTTCCGTTGACGCAGGTCTGATGCATGTATACAGCGCCGAGTCCAAAACCTGGGTCATCCTTGGCGACTATGAGACCATCGACGTTGCCGTCAGCTGCGACTCAGATTATGGCACCAAAGGCGGTGAGCTGGAGGTGAGTTTCAGCCAACCTGAGATGAAGGCGCAGTATTTCACCGTGTATGGAGGCAACCTGAAAGAAGGTCAAGTGTATGTGCCCGCCAACACCGAGGTCACTTTCAACTGGGTACCCGGTTTTGATCCCGAAGGCGAGGGCATCCACGTCACCGCCACCAAGATCAATGAGAGCGGACAAGAGACATTGTTTGCCATTGACCAACCCACTGAGGGCATCTTGGCCACCTATACCGCGGCCGAGGGCCATACTGGCGTGATGCCACCGCAAAACCTGACCGCAACCTCCGAAGGCACCGACATACGCCTGCACTGGACCATGCCTGTGGAAGCCAACCAATTCAAGATTTATCGCGACGGGAAGCCCATTGTATCCACTTGCACAGAACACGAATACCTTGATGAAAGCATCATGCGCTCTGGCACCCACGGCTATCAGGTGGAGAACATCAATGGAGCCGCAACGGCATTGAATCCTGAAAACACGGTGTTTGCCACGGTGATGAACTACTATTGTGAGCCTCCACGCAACCTCACGGGAACGCATTATGGCGACTACAATGAGTTGCAATGGGAAGCCCCACAATTTGTAGGCAACGGACTAATGGCATACGATGACAACGTCTATATGGATCATTTCGGGTCGAACAACCAGAAATGGGGTATCAAGATCGAACCCGTGAATTTGGCCACCTTTGAAAGTCATCCGCTTACCCACCTGGAAATGTACGACTGCTCAGCAGGCAATTACACTTTCAAGATCTACAACGGAGAAAACACCAACAACAGCACCTTGATCTACACCCAACAACACGTGATGACCGCTTCCAACCAGCTGGTGCGTTTCCCCTTGGATGAGGCCGTGGACTACGATGTCACCCTGCCTTTATGGATCAGTGTAGAGTCATCAGGAGCACCTAATCCAATTCCTTACGGACAATACGTCGGTGATCCCAACAGCTGCCTGCTTAGGTCAGGATCAAACTGGAAACCAGCCACTTACTATGACCAATATTATTCTTGGCTGTTGAGAGCCTACACCTCTCCCATTGATGCCGGCAAAGAGTTCAGCTATAACGTCTATTGGGGGCCTTTGGAAGGCGGCGAGGCCGGCATGCAATTGGGCTTTGAGAACCTCTCGGCCACCAGCGTGACCCACAACAGCACCGAAAACACGCGCTACAACGTCACAGCCATCTGGAACGGCCGCGAAACGGACTTCTCCAACACCGTTTGTCTCGGACCCAGCGTAGGAGTTACCTCCATTTCAACGGATGCTGCAACTAAGGTCTATCCCAATCCCGCCAATGAAACCATCACTATACAAAGTATTGGAATCCAATCGATTACCATCTATTCCATAACAGGTCAAAAAGTGTTTGAACAGACCGTCAACGGCGATCGGGTTGACATCAACTTGGAATCCTTGCCCCAAGGCGTTTACATCACCAATGTCAGGACGAAGGAAAGAAATGAGATCGTGAAAGTGGTAAAGCGATAAGAAATTGCACTGAAAGTGATTTCATTAGCGAATATTCCTTATCTTTGCGGCTTTAATTCAAGTCAGCAAGATGAAGAATAACTACAAAGAGTATAAACAGCTGAATCTCACCGAGACAGCCAATGAAATCCGCAAGTACTGGGAGGAGAACGACACCTTCCAGAAGAGTTTGGATAACCGCGACAAGGACAACGCTTTTGTGTTCTTCGAAGGTCCGCCGAGTGCCAACGGCGTTCCCGGAATTCACCATGTGATGGCTAGAAGCATCAAAGACGTGGTGTGCCGCTACCAGACCTTAAAAGGCAAGCACGTGGTGCGCAAGGCCGGCTGGGACACCCACGGTCTGCCCGTGGAACTTGGCGTGGAGAAAAAGCTCGGCATCACCAAGGAAGACATCGGCAAGAAGATCAGCGTGGACGACTACAACCGCGCCTGCCGCGAAGAGGTGATGAAATACAAGGATTTGTGGGACGACCTCACTCGCAAGATGGGCTATTGGGTCAACCTCGACGATCCTTACATCACTTTCACCAACGACTATATCGAGACTTTGTGGTTCTTGCTGAAAGACCTGTATAACAAGGGCTTGCTTTATAAAGGCTACACCATCCAGCCTTACTCGCCTGCTGCCGGCACCGGCCTCAGCTCGCATGAGCTCAATATGCCGGGATGCTATAGGGACGTGAAGGATTTGACTTGCGTGGCGCTGTTTAAGTTGACCTCACCCCCGGCCCCTCTTCTCGAAGGAGAGGGGAGACCTACCTATGCCATCGCTTGGACGACCACGCCGTGGACTCTGCCTTCGAACACGGCACTTTGCGTCGGTCCGAACATCGACTATGTGACCTTGAAGACCGTCCATCCTGGCACCGAAGAACCCTGCTACATCATCATGGCCAAGGCCTTGGTCGGAACGATGTTCAAGGAAGCTCCCGAGATCGTCAACGAGTGCAAAGGCACCGACCTTGTTGGCATTGAATACGAACCATTGATCCCGTGGGTCAACCCGGGTGAAGGCGCTTTCCGCATCATCCCCGGCGACTATGTCACCATCGAGGACGGTACTGGCATCGTCCACATCGCGCCCACCTTCGGTGCCGACGATAAGCGTGTGGCCGCCGCCGCAGGCATCCCGCCTCTCCAGATGATCGACAAGGACGGCAAGCCGCAACCCATGGTGGATCGCACCGGCAAGTTCTGGCGCATCGAAGATCTCGATCCCGAGTTCGTGAAGAACTACATGGATGTGGAGGCCTATCGTCCCTACGCAGGCCAGTTTGTGAAGAACGCCTACGATCCCACCAAGACCGAGAAAGACAAGAGCCTCGACGTGGACATCGTGATGCTCCTCAAGGAACAAGGCAAGCTTTTCAAGAGCGAGAAGCATGTCCACAACTACCCGCACTGCTGGCGTACCGACAAACCCGTGCTCTACTATCCTCTGGACAGCTGGTTCATCAAGACCACGGCTCTGAAAGACCGCATGATTGAGCTCAACAAGACCATCAACTGGAAGCCCGAAGCTACCGGTAGCGGCCGTTTCGGCAACTGGCTCGAGAACCTGGTGGACTGGAACCTCTCCCGTTCGCGCTATTGGGGTACACCACTGCCCATTTGGCGCACTGAAGATGGCAAGGAAGAGATCTGCATCGGCAGCGTTGATGAGCTTCGCAATGAAATCGAGAAATCCATCAAGGCTGGCTTCATGACCTCGAATCCGTATGCCTCAGAAGACTATACCAAGTTTGATCTTCATAGGCCTTACATCGATGGCGTCATCCTTTGCTCCGAAAGCGGCAAGAAGATGTTCCGCGAGCCCGACTTGATCGACGTTTGGTTCGACAGCGGCGCAATGCCATACGCTCAATACCACTATATGGGCAAGCCCGGCCAGCTGGGCAAGGACGTGTTTCCGGCTGACTTCATCGCCGAGGGTGTCGACCAAACCCGTGGCTGGTTCTTCACCTTGCATGCCATCGCTACGATGTGCTTCGACAGCGTTGCTTATAAGAACGTGATTTCCAATGGCTTGGTACTCGATAAGAACGGCAACAAGATGTCCAAGCGTCTGGGCAATGCCGTTGACCCGTTCGGAGCCATCGAGAAATACGGTGCCGATGCCGTGCGTTGGTATATGATCACCAACTCGCAGCCGTGGGATAACCTGAAGTTCGACGAGGCTGGCGTGGACGAGGTGCGCCGCAAGTTCTTCGGCACCCTTTACAACACCTACGCCTTCTTCGCCTTGTATGCCAACATCGACAAATTCGATTATAAAGAGGCCGATATCAACATCAAGGATCGTCCCGAGATCGACCGCTGGATCCTTTCCGAGCTTAACTCGTTGATCCTCACCGTTGACCAGGCTTACAGCGAATACGAGCCCACCCGTGCCGGTCGTGCCATCGCCGACTTCGTCGACGCCCACTTGAGCAACTGGTACGTCCGCCTCTCGCGCCGCCGTTTCTGGCGTAGCGACGACGACAAGGACAAGCTCTCAGCTTACCAAACCCTTTACACTTGCTTGGAGACCGTGGCTCGTTTGAGCTCGCCCATCGCGCCGTTCTTCTGCGAGCAGCTCTACCGTGACCTCAACAACGTCACAGGCAAGAACAGCGCCGAGTCAGTGCACCTGACCGACTTCCCCGTGGCCGACAAGGCGTTCATTGACAAGGCCTTAGAGGAGCGCATGGAAGCCGCCCAACTTATCTCCTCGCTGGTGCTCTCGCTGCGTAAGAAAGCCAACATCCGCGTGCGCCAGCCCCTCTCGAAGATCATGATCCCCGTGGCCAATGAAGAGATGAAGAGCCAATTGGAGAAAATCTCCCACCTCATCATGAGCGAGGTCAACATCAAAGGTATCGAGTTCCTGGCACCCGACAACAACATCCTGGTGAAGAACGTGAAGCCCAACTTCAAGACCTTGGGCCGGAAGTACGGCAAGCAGATGAAACAGATCCAGACCTACTTCGCCAACATGACTCAGGACGAAATCCACGCTTACGAAAAGAACAACGGTACCCACCTCGATGTGGACGGCGTCGACGTGGAGCTGACCCTCGAGGACGCCTTGATTTCCACCCAGGACATCCCAGGTTGGGCCGTCACCTCGCAGGACAACTTCACCGTTGCCCTTGACATGACCATCACCGAGGAGCTCTTCAACGAAGGTCTCGCCCGCGAGATCGTCAACCGTGTGCAGACCCTGCGCAAGAATACCGGTCTGGAGGTCACCGACCGCATCGAGATCAGTATTGAGAAGAACGAAAAGATCGAACCCGCCATCCAACGCTTCAGCAGCTACATCTGCGCCGAGACGTTGGCCAACGGCATCCAACTGGCCGACCATCTCGAAGGCGAAGTGCTGGAAGACGAGCTGACGGAAAAGGTCAATGTAAGGATGAAAATTCAAAAAATCGGATAAAAGCTTGCGTTATAATAAAAATTAACGTACTTTAGCCACACCAAAAAATACTTTGTGATATGGACGAAAAGAAGAATGCACCTACCATAAGATATTCCGACGAGGAGCTCGAGGAATTCAAGGAGTTGATCCTTCAGAAGTTGCAACAAGCTCGCGAGAACCTCGCCCAACTCAGTGAAAACATCGCCGGCGGCGAAAACAGCACTGACGACACCGCCCCTACCTTCAAGATCTTGGAGGAAGGCTATTCGGTATCGCAAAAGGAAGAGAACGCCAAGCTGGCGGCACGCACCGAGAAATACATCCAGAACCTCGAGTTCGCCTTGATGCGTATTGAGAACAAGACCTACGGCATCTGCCGCGCCACGGGCAAGCTGATCCCCAAGGAAAGGCTGCGTTGCGTTCCCACGACGACCATCTGTCTTGATGCCAAAATGAAGGAAAAGAGGAAAAAGTGACTAAGACAAAACACAAAGGCCTCGCCGGCTCCCTGATCATCATCGCCGTTATCCTGATTCTCGACCAGATCCTCAAGATCTGGGTCAAGACGCACATGTCCATCGGGGAGGAGATTCCCCTGCTTGGCAACTGGTTCAAGCTGCTGTTCATCGAGAACGACGGCATGGCTTTCGGCATGATGGGCAACGGCGGCATCGTCAAGACCTTGTTGAGCATTTTCAGAATTTTGGCCGTGATCGCCTTGTTTTACGCGCTGTTTTACCTCACGAAAAAAGGCACCAAGTTCGGCGTGCTCGTCGGCATCGCGTTGATCACAGCGGGCGCCTTGGGCAACATCATCGACTGCTTGTTTTACGGAAAGATCTTCCATTACGCCGGTTTGCTCCACGGCAGGGTGGTCGACATGTTCAGCGTGAGCTTTTTCCCGCCCATTTTCAACTTGGCCGATTCGGCAATCACCGTAGGGGTGTTCTACATGGTGATCTTCCAGTGGAAATGGCTGAAAAGCCTTTGAGACACAAAAAAAATCGGCTCCCGAAAGAGAGCCGATTTTTGTTTTGAGTCCTTTTCAGATTATTTGTGAGCAGCGCTGGCTTCCTTTTCGATGGCGCTTTGGGTCATCGGAGCGGGCTCGAAGCTCTTCACTTTCTTCTGGCCACGGTCGCCAATGGTGAAGCTCAGGAAAGGCTCGTTCTCTTCCACATAATCCTCGTCGATCGGATTGTAGGTGCTTGGGGCATCCACTTGGAAAACGCCGGCCTTGCTGGCGATCACAACGCCACCGTAGGACACGACCACCACATAGTTGGTGGCAACTTCCGGATCGCAGTTGTCATAAAGGTCAACATACACCTTGTAAGTACCAGGAGCCACCCAAGCAAGGCTGTCGTTGTAGGTGATGTTCTCGTTGTTGACGTAGTCGAGCGAGCAACCTGCGTTGGAATCGAGGTCCAGCTCACCGCCGTTATCGCTCACGCTATTATTATAATAAATGTGGCGGCTGTAGAAGGAAGCCTCATAGCCGTATTCGTCAAGGTATTCAGGCTCAATCAAGTGAAGGTCAACGTCTTTGGCATTGTCGAAGGAGAGGCTCACCTGCAAGGCACCCGTACCAACTTCCAACATCTGCACTGTGGTTTCCCAAACCTGGCTGATGCCACCGTCTTCATCCATGATGGCGACTTGAATGGTCATACTTCCTTCGGGCAACTCGATGTTCTGGTTGATCAGAACCATGAATTCGTATTCATAATCGCGTGAAGTTTGAGGAACAAACTCGTAATAGCCAACTTCATCCTTCAAGCCCACCAAGATTTTACGGGCGGCGACTTCGGAGACCAGTGTAACAAACGATGAACCACCAGGGATGATGTTGTCATTCATAAACGCCTGAACAGCTTCGTCAGCAGTAGCTTCCGGCATGAGCGCCTGCACCAAAGTAGCTCCTTCAATGGTGAAGAAGTTGCAAATTGTGGCTTCCGGAGTAGGAGTTGGAGTGGGTTCCGGAGTGGGTTCCGAATCATCCGATTTGCAGCTCACGAAAACCATTGAAACAGCCAAAAGGAGGCTGCCCATCATTAATGTGAATTTTTTCATAGCACAGAATTTTGATTAGTAATAATGTTAAGTTTAATAATTTGCAAAACTAATTCATTGCAAAAATATAAATATTTCATAACTTTACAAAAGTTTTTTAATTTTGTAGCCAAATAAATTGACAACTCAAAAAACGTACCAAAATGAAAAAACTCATATTGATCCGTCACGGCGAAAGCCAATGGAACAAGCTCAACCTGTTCACCGGCTGGACCAACGTCGACCTGTCGGAAAAGGGCATCCAGGAAGCCATCGAAGCAGGTAAAGTGCTGAAAGAGAACGGTTACAAGCCCGAGATTTGCTTCACCTCCTACCTGAAACGCGCCATCAAAACCTTGAATTACGTGCTTGATGCGATGGACATGGATTGGCTGCCTGTTTACAAGACCTGGCGCTTGAACGAGAAATCGTACGGCAAGCTACAAGGTCTCGACAAGAAGGCCACCGCCGAGAAATATGGCGACGAGCAGGTACGCCTGTGGCGCCGGGCCTTTGACGTGCGTCCTCCTGCGCTGGAGATGAACGACCCCAACAGCCCCCGCATGGATCCCCGCTACGCCGAGCTCACTGACGATCAAATCCCGCTCACCGAAGCCCTCTGCGACACCATCGAGCGTGTGATGCCGTACTATGAGAACAATATCATGAAGGCTTTCGAGAACCACGACCAAGTGATGGTGGTGGCTCATGGCAACAGCCTCCGTGGTGTGGTGAAAGTGCTCAAAGGCATGTCGAACGACGAGATCATCGCTTTCAACATCCCCACCGGTATTCCTTATATCTTTGAATTTGACGAAAACATGAACCTGACGAAGGACTTCTTCCTCGGCGATCCCGAAAAAGTCGCCGCGCTGATGGCCGCCGTCGCCAACCAAGGCAAGAAATGAGTAGATGGATCATACCCGACATCCATGGCTGCGCCAGAACGGTAAAGACGTTGCTGCAGAACATGGTACATGCCACCAAGGACGATGATTTGTATTTTTTGGGCGACTACATCGACCGTGGCCCAGCCAGCAAGGAAGTCCTCGATTATTTGATGGAACTCCAGGAAAACGGCTGGAAAATCCACTGCCTCAAAGGCAACCACGAGGATTACTGCGTAAAGGCTTGGGAAGCGGATCAAAAGTTTCACCTATTTAAACCTGGCATCCAGAAAGCATGGGAAAACGTGGGCGCCAAAGACACTTATATGAGTTTCGGTGGCAAACGGCCTCGCGACATCCCGAAGAAGTACATCGACTGGATGAAGAACCTCGACTACTATTTTGAACTCGAGAATTACATCCTCGTCCATGCCGGCATGAACTTCAAGGCCAAGGATCCCTTTGAGGACAAACAAAGCATGATCTGGGTCAGGGATTTCAAGGTTGACTTTGAGAAAACCGGTGGCCGTCGCATCATCCACGGACACCTGCCCGAGGACTACAGCTTCATCGACTTCGTCATTAAGAACCCCAAGGCTCACGACTTCATCGCACTCGACAACGGCGTGTTCAACACCCGAAAAGCGGGCATGGGCAACCTGATGGCCTTCAACCCCGACACCAACGAGCTCAAGGTCCAGTCGAACATGGACATGTAGTCTATCGCGAAGCCACCGCCACCACATTCTTGTATCGCTTGACCGACCCTCCCATGTCGAACACCTCGGTGACCACGACATAAAGTCCTATGGGCACACGATGGCCTCGGTTGTCCAAGCCATTCCACACAAAGCCACCCTCCTGCCCTATCAGCTCACCCTTGACCAGATGCCGGACGAGCTGGCCTTCCACGTTGAAGACAAAGACGTTCATGGTGCGCCCAGCCTCTTCAAATGCATACGCCACCAAGCAGTTGTCATCGAAACCGTCGCCATCGGGTGAGAAGACCTTGGGATTGAGAGTGATCGAGGCATCGTCTTGCTCCTCTTGTGCCGTAGCCATCATCGAATTGGCGTAGCCAGGCGTGCCGAAATGCACCGCCTCCACCGCCGAATGCCAGTTGTCCTCCTGATCGGAAGGTGCATCCCATGAGATACGCTCCAGCGAGACGCCTTTGGTCTCCTTCAAAAGGGGATAATGCATCTTTTCGGAATACGTCATCTGATCGACCACCACACCCTGACGGCTCATCAACAAGGCGATACCGCCCGAGTTGGGATAGGACGGAAACGACTCCATGTCAACAAAAACCTTGATTTCGGAGGCATATTGCCGACCCACCGTGTAGGCATCCGTGGAAAGCAAGAGGTAGGAATGAGGCAAAAACAACCGGCTGTCTTCAGTGATCGCCTTCAGCGTGGTGTCGGCAGGATTGGGGAAGCTCTCCTTGATCACGCCCAACTTCAACTCGCTCAGATCGAAAGGCTTATCGGAGACGTTGTACAGCTCCACGAAATCCACCCCAGGACTGACGGGATCGAACAGAATCTCGTTGATGAGCACATCGCCAGCCTCCACCTTATTGGGAATGCCGAAAAGCACCTTCGTGTCATCCTCCATGGAATAGCCGCTGCAGCTCTCCAAATCATTGAGCACCATGGTATAGAGCTCGCCTTCCTGAAAGTTGTAATCAAACAGCAGATTCACCGTTGTGGCGTTGACTGGATTGCAGGTCACCTTGATCGGATGGATGTTCAACTCTTCAACCCAGTAATGGTCGGGATCCGAGAGGCTGGCGCGATCCATCTGTTGGTCGAACCAAAGCAGCACCATGTCTTCGCCCAACATGCTCACCCGATCCACCCCGGGAGTCAGCTCATTCGGCGCATTGATGGAGTTTTCGCGCCCCGGCGTCCCGCCTGTAACGTCCACCGATGCCGACCAGTTAGCCGTAGCGGCGCAGGGGTTGTAAGGGTCAATCTGTTCCAGCGACCAGCCTCCGTTTTTCTTGTCGGCATCGTGGTACCAATTGTCGTTGAACGACACCTCTGAGACCAGCGTTTCGTCAGGCGAAAACAGCCTCAATGAGGCGCCCGCGTTGGCGATGGAAAAGCTGGAGAAGCCGCAAGTCGGGCCGTAGTTCGACAGTTCAGGCACCGCGTCTTCCTTGCAAAGGATCAGAAAACCTTGCGGCGCGATTTGCACCGACGGAAAGGCCTTGTTGGTGTTGCCGATGGACAAGGTCCAGTCCTTCAGGTCGATGGTCAGGGCTGTGGTGTTGAACAGTTCCAGGTATTCCCATTCGGGAAGGCCCACCACGGGCGTGGGATCCGCCATGATTTCGTTGATGACCACATCGTTTTCGACAGCCTTGTAAATGGAGAAATCCCATGAGGTTTCAGGCATGATGTTGCCAGCAAGATCACTGATTTCAGTAATTTTTAGCTGAAGATTGGTGTTTTCGGATAAAGGCTCAGCAAAAAACAAAAGCACGCTGGAAGGCCGTTGGTCGAAACAAACAGAATCTGGAACACCGTTTCGAGGAAAAACGTGGAAGTGTTGTGGATCGAGTGCTGTTTCAGAAAGCGCTTCACTGAAAGATAATAAAAGGTGTTGTGCGTCCAGCACTTCCAGCGACAGCAGCTCCGGTGGCTCGGCGTCGATGATTTTCGGGCCAACATAAACGTCGTCGAAATAGAATTTCTTGGCGTTGCTGGCAGTGAATTTGATGAAAAAACCGAAATAGCCTGCTGGTGGATAAGTGTCGTCGAAACCTTCCGCCTCAAGGGCATAGTTGCCGACGTTGTCGTAATCCGTCTGCACCGTCCAGTGAGCTTCACGGTCACAATTGACCTTGACGGCAACTTTGAAAGCGTTGGCAATGTTAGCGTCAATGCCGCGGCAGATGAGCGTCTCGGTGGAGCCATCTTTTCGGTAAAGCTCGATGGCGTCTTGGCTTCCAGCGGCACCGAATCGAAGAAAATAGCCTTTGGCTTGAGGCAGGTCGGAGGTATCGGCCGCCAGCCAAACTTCAGCATAATTGTTGGTGGAAGGACTGAAGGCCTCACGGATCCAGAAACGCCATTCCATTCCTTCTTCGCTCGTAATGACGGTTGTCAACCACGCCTCACCTGCCGAAGTACCAGTTGATTGAAGCTGAAAGCTATTGTTGACCATGAAACTCGAATCCGTCCCCGACCAAGTGGGATTAGCCATAAAATCGCCGTCGGAGAAGTCGTCGACCACCTGAGCGAAAGTCCATAAAGGCAGAATTAAAAAAAGTAGCAGTGTCGTTCTCATAGATTTATTATTTTTGCATTTTGGTATTTTTCTCCGCAAAGATAATGTCGGAGAAACCGGTTTGATACAAAAGTTGAATATTAATCCAATAAAAATGAAAATCGCTGTTGTAGGTGCCACTGGACTGGTTGGATCAAAGATGCTGCAAGTTCTTGACGAACAGAAGATTAAAATCGATGAACTGATTGTTGCCGCTTCGGAGAAATCCGTAGGCAAGGAGATTGTTTTCCAAGGAATGAAACACCATGTAGTTTCCGTGGAGGATGCCATCGAAGCACAGCCCGACATCGCCATCTTTTCAGCGGGAGCCAGCGCTTCAAAGCAATACGCCCCGTTGTTTGCGGAGAAAGGTACCTACGTCATCGACAACAGCTCGGCTTGGCGCATGTTTCCCGAGATTCCGCTGGTGGTGCCGGAGATCAATGCCGACGTGATCACCAAGGACACCCATATCATCGCCAATCCCAACTGCTCCACCATCCAGATGGTGCTGGCGCTGCATCAGCTGCATAAGGCTTTCGACATCAAGCGGTTGGTGATCGCCACCTATCAAAGCGTGAGCGGAAGCGGCATCAAAGGCATTAGCCAACTGGACCGCGAGGAAAACCCTCACCTCTCACCTCTCACCTCTCACCTCCCCAATGCCTACCCCCATCAAATCTACCGTAACATTTTGCCTCACGGCGGCGATTTCGTGGAAGACGGTTACACCACCGAGGAGGTGAAGCTGGTGAACGAGACCCGCAAGATCCTGAGAGCGCCGCAGATCGCCGTGACCGCTACCGTGTGCCGCGTACCCGTCACGGGAGGCCATTCCGAAGCCGTCAACGTGGAGTTCAACAAGCCTTTTGAGTTGGACGAAGTGCGCCGACTGCTGGAAAGCCAGCCTGGGGTGGTGGTGCAGGACGATCCCGCACACAATGTTTATCCCATGGCCATCAACGCCTACGACAAGGACGAGGTGTTTGTGGGCCGCATCCGTCGCGATTTCAGCGTAGCCAACGGCTTGAACCTTTGGGTGGTCAGCGACAACATCCGCAAGGGTGCCGCCACCAACGCCGTACAAATCGCCAAATACGTCATTGACAACATTTTATGAAAATCATCCAAAACAACATACAAGCCCGAAACATCAAGAACGCCGTGGTCACCATAGGCACTTTCGACGGCGTGCATCTCGGCCATCAGGCCATCTTTAAGGAGATGCGCCGCCTTGCCAAGGAGATCGGCGGCGAGACCGTGGTGGTCACCTTCCATCCCCATCCCCGGCAGGTGCTTGCCATCGGGACAGAAACATTGCGCTTCATCTGCTCGCAGGAGGAAAAGCTGAAGAAATTCGAGGAGTTCGGCATCGACAATGTCGTGATCATCCCCTTCACCAAGGAATTTGCCAGCACGCCGTCAGACGTGTTCATCCACGACTACATCATCGACCGCATCTATCCCGCCGTCATCGTGGTGGGCTATGACCATCACTTCGGCAAGAACCGCATGGGCGACTTCCAGATGCTCAATAAACTCGGCCAGCAATACGGCTTCAAGACCGTACAAGTGGAGGCACAGGACATCGACGAGGTAGCCGTCAGCTCCACCAAGATCCGCAACTACCTTTGGGTGGGCAACGTGAAGGCAGCCAACCAGCTGTTGGGCTATCCCTATTCGGTCCAAGGCATCGTGATCAAAGGCAATGAGATCGGTCGGACCATCGGTTTCCCGACGGCGAACCTCGACATCCCCAATGAGTTCATGATGATCAACAACCCGGGTGTGTACGCCTGCCAGACCGTCATCGACGGCAAGACCTACGACGCCATGGCCAACACGGGGCTTCGTCCCACCATCGGCGACCGTGCCGAAGGCGATTTCATCATCGAAGTCAATGTTTTTGATTTCGAGGGCGACCTTTACGGGAAGACCCTGAAAGTGTGGTTTATCGAGCGTATCCGCGACGAAGTCAAGTTCAGCGGATTGGAGACTTTAAAGATCCAATTGGAACACGATCGTGAGGAAGCAAAAAAAATCCTATCTTTGTCAAGAATTTAGAAGACAGAAGTCAGAAGAAAGAAGAACAATTTAAACAATACAAACATGAAAAAACTGATTACCGCCTTGATGGCCTTGGCCTTAGTGTTTTCCTTCGGAAAAGCCAACGCCTGCACCAACTTCCTGATCACCAAGGGCGCCTCGGCTGACGGCTCCTGCATGATTTCCTACGCCGCTGACAGCCACGTCCTGTATGGCGAGCTCTACCACTTCCCTGCGGCCGACCATGCGCCCGGCACGATGCGTGACGTCTATGACTGGGACGGCGGCGCCTATCTCGGACAGATTCCCGAAGTGGCCCATACCTACAACGTAGTTGGCAACATGAACGAATGGCAAGTGGCCATCGGCGAGACCACCTACGGCGGCATCGAAGCCCTTTACGAAGGCCAAGGTATCATCGATTACGGCAGCTTGATCTACATCGCCCTGCAGCGTTCGAAGAGCGCCCGCGAGGCCATCTGGTGGATGACCAAGCTCGTCACCGACTACGGCTACGTCAGCGAAGGCGAGTCGTTCTCGATTTGCGACACCGAAGAGGTGTGGATCCTTGAGATGATCGGCAAAGGTCCCCAAAACAAGGGAGCCGTGTGGGTCGCCCGCCGCATCCCCGACGGCTATGTGAGCGGTCACGCCAACCAAGCTCGCATCACCACCTTCCCGCTGGCCAAGAAAAACAAAACCAGCATTACCTACAAGAACATCGACAAGCTGCTGAAAGACCCAAAGATCGACTGCGTTTATGCCGACGACGTGATCAGCTTTGCCAAGGAAGCCAAGCTCTACAGCGGTCCCGACGATAAGTTCTCCTTCTCCGATGTCTATAACCCCGTCACCTTCGACGGCGCCCGTTTCTGCGACCTCCGCGTGTGGGCCATGTTCAACAAGGTGACCGACAACATGAAGGATTTTTGGGGCTATGCCACCGGTCGCGATATCCAACGCGCCCAACCTTACACCAAGGATATGTGCCAGACCCCCGACAACTTCCCCACCAACCGTATGCCTTTGTGGGTGCAACCCACCAAGAAGGTCAGCGTGCTCGACATGATGGACTTCATGCGCGACCACCTCGAAGGCACTGAGCTCGACATGTCACAAGACGTAGGCGCCGGCCCTTTCCACTGCCCCTATCGTTGGCGCCCGATGGACTGGGAAGTCAACGGTGTGACCTACGTGCATGAGCGCACCACCGCCACCCAACAGACCGGCTTCAGCTTTGTGGCCCAAAGCCGCGGTTACAACCCCTTCGGTATTATATGGTTCGGCGTGGACGACACCGACAACTGCGTCTATTGCCCCATGTACACTTGCATGGCTGAGATTCCTGAGAGCTTCCGCGAAGGCAACGGCTCGATGAGCGAATGGTCGGAGACCTCCGCCTTTTGGACCTTCAACCAGATGAGCAACTGGGCTTACACCAAATACAACTACATCCATCCCGAGATCCGCAAGGTGCAACATGAACTTGAGACCAAATACGTCGAAAAGATGGTTCCCGAGCTGGATGAGAAAGTCGCTGCCATCAAGGGCCACGACGGCCAAGTGCTGGAGATGACCCGCTTCTCCTGCAACACCGCCAACGAGCTCTGCGCAACTTGGAAAAACCTCTACCATAACCTATTTATGAAGTACATGGACGGCAACCTCAACACCGCCCAGCCCACCAAGCCCGGTAGCAAATACACGCCCATCAAGAGTGAGCATCCCAAGTACAGCGATGAGTATTATCGCATTTTGATTGAGAAGACTGGAGACAAGTATAGGGCGTATTAAAAAGAAGACAGAAGATAGAAGTAAGAAGTAAGAAGATAAAGCTATGACAAACCCAGAAGAAGTAAAAGAAGAAAAGAAGTCGCTCAATTTCATTGAAGCGATGGTGGAAGAGAACCTTAAGGACGGCAAGAACGGCGGTCGGGTGCAGACCCGTTTCCCTCCGGAGCCGAACGGTTACCTCCACATCGGCCACGCCAAGGCCATCTGCCTCGACTTCGGCATCGCTGCACAACACGGTGGTGTTTGCAACCTGCGCTTCGACGACACCAACCCCACCAAGGAGAACATGGAGTACGTCGACGCCATCAAAGAGGACATCCAATGGCTTGGCTACCAGTGGGGTAACGAATATTACGCCTCCGATTACTTCCAGCAACTCTGGGATTTTGCCATTGAATTAATTAAAAGAGGTAAGGCTTACATCGATGAGCAGAGTTCTGAGGAGATTGCCGCTCAGAAAGGTACGCCAACCCAACCCGGCGTGGAAAGTCCCTTCCGCAACCGTCCCATTGAGGAGTCGCTGGATCTCTTTAATAAGATGAACAACGGTGAGATTGGCGAAGGCAAGATGGTGTTGCGCGCCAAGATCGACATGGCCAACCCGAACATGCACTTCCGCGATCCCATCATCTATCGCGTCGTGGATACACCGCATCACCGCACAGGCACCAAATGGCACGCCTACCCGATGTACGACTTTGCCCATGGGCAGAGCGATTACTTCGAGGGTGTCACCCACTCCTTGTGCACCTTGGAGTTTGTGGTTCACCGTCCTTTGTATGATTTATTCATCGACTGGCTGAAGGAAATCCGTGGCGAGGGCGACAACATGGATGACAACCGTCCGCGTCAGACCGAGTTCAACAAACTCAACCTCAATTACATTTTGTTGAGCAAACGTAATCTGCTGGTCTTGGTGAACGAAGGTCTGGTAAGCGGCTGGGACGACCCACGTATGCCCACGATCTGCGGCTTCCGTCGCCGTGGCTACACCCCAAGCGGCATCCATAAGTTCATCGACAAGATCGGCTATACCACCTATGATGCCTTGAACGACTTCGCCTTGATGGAGAGTGCGATCCGCGAGGATCTCAACGCTACCGCCACCCGCGTGGCCGCTGTGGTCAACCCCGTGAAGCTCGTCATCACCAACTATCCCGAAGGACAAATCGAGGAGATGGAAGCCATCAACAACCCCGAAGATGAGACCGCTGGCAGCCACAAGATCGCTTTCAGCCGTGAACTTTGGATTGAGAAGGAAGACTTCATGGAGGAGGCTCCAAAGAAATACTTCCGCATGACTCCTGGCAATGAGGTGCGCCTGAAGAACGCCTATATCGTGAAGTGCACAGGTTGCAAGAAGGATGCTGATGGCAATGTCGTCGAAGTCTATGCCGAATACGATCCCGACACGAAGAGCGGTCTGCCGGGTGCCAACCGCAAGGTGAAGGGCACCATCCATTGGGTAAGTTGCGAGCGTTGCCTCCAGGCCGAGGTCCGCATGTACGACCGTCTCTGGAAGGTGGAGAATCCCCGCGACGAGCTGGCACGCCTACAAAACGAAGGCCTCAGCTCACTCGAGGCTATGAAACAGATGATGAATCCCGACTCGTTGGAGGTCCGTCCCGTGTGCTATGTGGAAGAGTTCTTAGGCGACGCCAAGCCTTTGGATCACTTCCAGTTCCAACGCATCGGCTACTTCACCGTCGATAAGGACACAACCCCGGGACATCTGGTCTTCAACCGCACGGTGGCGTTGAAGGACACCTGGGCGAAGACGTTGTAAACTATTGATTTTCAATATTTATAGAGACGGTGCATGCACCGTCTCTACTTTTTTGTTCAAAATCATTGACAAAAACAAAATAAACAGTACTTTTGCAACTGATATTTAGTTGCATTTTGGAAACACTGAGATACAAAGGATTTATCGGCAGCATCGAAGCGGATTTGAACGAAAACACGCTTTACGGAAAGGTGCTCGGATTAGACAAAGGAACGCTCGTCACATACGAAGGACAAACACTTTCCGAATTGAAAGAGGATTTCGCCAACGCAGTGGATGACTACATCGCCCATTGCAAAGAGAATGGGATCCCCTTACACAAATCATACAGCGGTAGTTTTAACATCCGCATTCCTGCTGAGCTCCATGCCCGAGCCGCAGTGATGGCTCAAGAACTCGGCATCTCCTTGAACGCTTTTGTTAGAGAAAGCCTAGCAAAAGCAGTATTGAACTGAAGAGTAGCAATAACCAAACCTTAAGGCAATGAAAAAACTCTCTGTTCTTCTTTTCTTCTTACTCCTCTTGCAGCATGCTTCTGCGCAGAAACCACCGCATCTAGTGCCTCTGACAATTACAGAGATGGTGCCTGTGGAAATGGAGAGCCAACAATCCGCCATATTTCTTGCTGACACGAACTGCCGATTTATTGAGTGCCGAAACTCCGAAATGACTGTCGGTTACTTGATTGAACCGAAAAAGGATTGGTGGTGGTATCCTGGAATGAAAGGGAATATTTGCCATATTGTCGGACTTCGGGATGTGCAACGGGCGGAGACCCTGTTTGCAAACACCATAGACAGGCGAGCCGACTTGACACAGCAAATCCTAAGGCCGTTAACAGCCCCCTATTTTTACCAATATATACGGCAGTATGTCTTCTATCTCACCCAAGAAGGCGACACCTGTGTGCATATCAATTGCATACACATTAGTGAAGTGAAGCCCAAAAAACAGTATTTCTCGCACAGACTACGTCCTGATCTCGAATATATTGATGTTTTTGATGGAGGCGATGACTTTTGGAAAGCAGACTTGAATCTCACCCAAGGCAAGTTGCTCTCTTATGATGTTAACGGCCCGACTTATCATTATGTTTACGGTCGCAACGATGAGCCTTGCGGGCTTTATGAGAAGACGTTATTTCAAAAATGGTGGCCAATACAAGAGCCATACAGTTTTGAACAATTGCCAACTGCCGTGAAGGAAGCGGTACTATCGCAGATGGATAAAACTGAAATAAGTGATTATCAGCATTTCTCCACGAAATATATTTGGGTATATCGAGAGAAAAGAGGCTCAAAGCGGAAAAGGTATAAAAAGGGAGACTATTACAAAGTATTTACCGACACCATTTGTCGTGGATTCGATGCCAAAGGAAGAATGGTGTATATTGGAAATGAAGCGTATTTAGGACGGCTTGAGCTTAGTAATTTGAGCCATATTGCCGGAATAGATACGATCATGCTTGCCATAGGAAGGGACATGTCTGCGCGAGGCTGTGACTATGGAAAGTATGGCTACATACAATGGGTGGAGCAGGTTGGCGACCATTATGTGTTGGCTGCTGTCTATAATCCTCCAATTTCTGCCGATTTTCTAATAGCCTATTATACTTTCGACAATAAAGGCCGAATGGAGGGCGTCACTTTGATTGTTTAAAACCTAAATCTAACCGAAGCCGTCACCTCCATGGGACGGAGGGTATAGATGGTTTCCTGCACGGAGAAAGCGCCTGAATAATAGGAAACGTAACGCTTGCTGTTGAAGATGTTGTTCCAGCGTACCTCAAAGTCGAGTTTGGGTTGCTTGATAGAAAACTCGTAGGCGGCATCCACGAAGAGATATGGCTCGCCTTGATGACGGTAATACTCCGTTGTCAAGCTAAGGGTTTGGTTACGCTTCAAAAAGGCGTATGCCTTGCCGAAATGCCGCCAATAACTGATCTCACTGCGCTTTTGACCATCGATGAACGCATACAACTGGTTGTAATTCAACGAATAATCTACGTTGAGCCATTCCGTCACCTTGATCATTAATGAAGGCGAGAGGCTATAGGAAAAGGTTTCCGTGTTCATCAAGACCTCGTTGACCAAGGAAACGCCGCGCGAGTCCAAGAGGTTGCCTTTCAGCCCGATACTGGTACGGATGGGCGAAAAATATTTCTTGATGCTACCGCTCAAAGTTTGGTAAAATCGGTTGTTGGGCATAGCCACGACCTGCAAGGTGCCGATGCCTCCCTCCCCCACCTCGTAGCGATACACATTCTCGGAGTGCGTGTGTCCGAGCCCATAACGTAAGTCGGCGTTGAGCGAGAGGAAAGGCTCCTTGAACTGCACGCCCATGCTGCCCGAAAACGTCCTCGACAACGACAAAGGCGCCTTGCGCAGCACTAAGTCCTGATAGTCGGTGAGCAGATAGGTATCCATCCAAGTGTTGCCGTTGTCGATGCTTTGACTCATCCGCATCGAAGCGTTGAGGGTCCAGAAGTTACCGAGTTTCAGACGGCTCCACAAGTTAGGATTGAACAAAAGCTTCGTCATCGCGTCACCGTCGGTTTCGCTCTGCACCGTGACGGTTTGCAGGCTCAACGGCAACTCCATGCCAGCGGTGAAACGGTTGCGTTTGTATTCCACACTCGTGCTGAGATAGGGTTTCATGTTGCGCCGACGCACTTGAGCATCAGGAACAAAGTCACTCTGCCATTCGATAGTACCGTCGGAAAGGACAAGGTGTGAGGCGATTTGCCGCTCCACATAAAGGAAGCCCGCCTTGGGTCGGATGGTGAACCGGCCTGCAGTGAAAAGGGCGCTGACGGCATGGTCAGCGAAATACTGGCGGGTATTTAACTCTTGAACAGTTTTGGCATAGGCAAGGCTGTCGTTGAGTAAATGGGCGAACTGTCCCGGCTCCACCTCAAGGCGATGTGGTGTCTGGCCATAGCCGATGTAGGAGATGAAATCCAACAGCTGTTTCCCAACGGGAAGGATGAGCCGCAACTCGTTATCGACGGAAAGCGCAGTGGTCTGAAGCGTTTGGCTGACGGGCAAGCCGTTGTTCACATCGAGGCCGAAAGCATGGTCCCAAGCCTTGGAGAAGTTGAGCTTGTTATCCAAATAATAGGCCTTGTCGTTGCGGTTGAGCGTGATGGTGCCAAACAGTTGGTTATCGCACAGACGGTTGTCGATTTGCTCGATGTAAGCGAGGGTGTCGGCGGCAAGGTAAAGCGTGTTGCTTTGGCTGACCGACTGCTTCCGCAAGTCGTTGAGGTAATAGAGGTTGACGCGCAAGGTGGTGTTTGCGCTGACGGGAAACAGCGTGTTCAGGTTGATGAGATGTGTCCGGTTGTCCAAATAGCGGTTGGTGCTGAACAGAGGTGTATTAGCCTGCTTGATGCCCAACTCCTCACCCAACTTGGCTGGCCTGTCGCTTTGAAAGTTCTCCACGGTGAGCATCTTTGTGAACATGGTGAGGTCGTCACCCGTGTTGTTGGTGCGGTAGGCGGCCAACAGCTGCATCTTGCCGGAAAATAGCATCGGCGTGAGATTCACGTTCCAAAGGAAAGGCCATGCGCCCACCCCCAACTTGGCCGTCCCCGTGAGAGCCACGTTCTTGGCCAACTTGATGTTGATGGAAGCCTGCTCCGATTCCACCCGGTCCTCCAGCATCTTGATGGGCTGATGGTTCTCATACACCTCCACCGACGACACCGACTGGTGGGGCAGGTTCTTACTCACCGCTGAATAGTTGCCTCCCATTAGGTCCATGCCCTCCACATAGAACTTTTGGATGGGCAGGCCCTGATAGGTGATTTTGCCATCGTCGGCTACCTCGATGCCAGGCATCCGCTTCAGCACGTCCTCGATGCTTTTGTCCTG
>JAGCPG010000065.1 GCA_017645245.1 Bacteroidales bacterium | reverse complement strand
CATGTCGAACTCGAAGCATTCTTCTGTGTCCTCCTGATGGTCAAGTGTGATGGTGACTTGATCCTGCTCACCCGATTTGAAGACTTGGAAGCCAAACTTGCCATCCTTGGCGGCATAGGCCATCATGTAACCCAATCCGGCGGTGAGCCAAGTCTGGCCGTTTTCGTCGGTGGTCTTGCGAACCACGGTGCAGAACTCGGCGTAGTTGTAGATCTTGAACTCCACTTCGATTCCAGGCAGCGGGTTGCCGTTTTGATCAACCACGGTGAAGGTGGTCTTGGCTGTCTTGCCGTAGTTGTCAACCACGTTGATTTCCGTGAAATAGTCGTTGCGGCTGATCACCTCCTCAGGTCCGTCGTAATCGCCGAAAACCCTGGTGTGAAGCAGCAAGGCGCGTGAAGCGGGCTCGTTGAACCAGCCCAAATCCAGAACGGGTTCGGGCTCGCAAGCGCCAAGGAAGTGCCATTTGCCATCGACGTATGCCTCCACCCAGGCGTGATTGTCGTCGCAGTGTGCCCAACGTGGCGTATAGACCTGTCGCGCAGGGATGCCAACGGTGCGCAATGCCGTCACCAGCAGCGTCGACTCCTCGCCACAACGTCCCCACGAGGTCTTGATGGTAGCCATCGGGGCGGAGGTTCGGCTGTCGGAGCCTTTGTAGTTCACGTGTTCATGGCACCAGTGGTTTACCTCCAGCACGGCGTCATAAAGCGTCATGTCCTTCACCCTGTCCCTCAGCTCCTCATAATAGGTGGCCCTGAATCGGTCAAGGTTCTCGTTGTTCACCCTTGGTGGCAGCACAAAATGCTTGAATTCCCGTTCGGGGATACTCGCACCCCACGGCATTTCTTCCTTGGCTTTGAAAGCATAATGCACACATTCTTGGAAATACTCCCTGGAATAGTCCACATTGTCACCTAGGGGCATGTATTCGTAAAGGAAATTCAAGGCCTCTTCTTCAGTGAAACCAGGTTGTGTTGTCTTATTGCCGCAGCCAGCCATGAATAGCGCGGCAATTATGGTAAGGATAAAACTATTTCTCATGATGCCGATGTTTTCGGCAAAGATAGTGTTTTAAATCATAAACTCCTCTAAATTGGAGTGAAGTATTTCCTGAAGTTCTTCTTTGTGTTCGGGTGTGGTCTTTGTGAAAAGGAACCCCCAAATGCTCATCGCGGGGTTCATGATGTCGCGGGTCTCCAACACGCCGTGGAAGTGGCGTTTGATCCGTTCAAAGTCGATCTTGCGACTGGTCTCGTAGGGCTTGTCCAACACCACAAAGCTGAACACATCGTTCTCAATGCCGTTCCACATCGTTGCATAGTCGGGATGGGTGCCTTCGAAGAAGGCCTTGACGGGAAGCAGACCGCAGGTGTGACGGGTTAGATCGTTCAGGCACATGCCGGCGAAACGCAAGGGATTCACCTCGATCGGGATGGCTTTGCCCGTGTTTTTGTCCACACGGAACTCTACGTGCATTGGGAAATGACGCAAGCCTAACACGCCGTTTAAATCGATACAGAACTGGTTGAAAGCCGGATAGTTGGCCTCGAAGATCTGCTTGCTCATGCAGTAGAGGCGGTCGCTTACGTCGGTCTCGCTCTTGAAGATGTGGTGGAAAATGTTGATGATGTTTGGCTTGCCATCCGCGTCATAATAGGCATCCACAGCATATTCCTCGCCTTCGATGAACTGCTCCAACACAAACTTCTCACTGCGCACCACGGTCTCGGGAAACACGGCGCACTGCTTGGCGAAATTCAGGTCGATGTCGTCCAAGGCAGCTTGCCATTCAGCTTTGCTTCTGACGATATACACGCCTACGCTCAAAAAGCCTACCGCTGGCTTCAATACCAAAGGCAACGGCAATTCATCGGGATTTAGCTGCCGCAAGGCTTTCATCTCTACCTCTTTATAATAGAAATCGGGGTAAATCTGCTGGCAAATCCTGCGGAATTCGGCCTTGTCTTTCAGGATCTTGACTTTCTTCACCAATTCCGACTCAGGAAGTTGTGCATAAAGCCACACCAAGGCGTTTTCGGAGACAGCGTACAGTTTCTTGGTTTGCTGATATTTTTCCACAAACTGCTGGTCGTTCAGCAGGTTAAGCTTATGGCCTTGCTGGGTTAGCACATCGGCCATGTCGTTGTGTAATACGGGAATCTGTTTTTCCTCTAAATAGGCCACCAAAGGGGTGGATACGTATGGTTTTTCAAGGATAATCATCTCAAAATATTTTGGGTTCTATCGGGGCCGTATGAAACGAACTTGATCGGCACGCCGACGTAATTTTCAATGAATTGGATATAGTCTTCCAGCTTTTTCGGAATGTTGCCGTCGATCTTCTGCTGCCAGCCGGGAAGCTCGGTGTAGACGGGCTCCATGGTTTCGGTGCAGGCGGCAAAAGGCAGTTGCTTGGTCTCCTGACCGTTGTAACGATAGGCGGTTGCCACCTTGATGGTCTCAAATTCGTCCATCACGTCGGATTTCATCATCATCAGGTCGGTGACACCGCTGAGCATCACGGCGTATTTCAGGGCAGGCAGGTCGAGCCATCCGCAGCGGCGCGGACGACCGGTGGTGGCACCGAATTCGTGGCCGTTTTGACGTAGGGTCTCGCCGGTCTGGTCAAACAGCTCGGTGGGGAAGGGGCCAGTGCCGACACGTGTGCAGTAGGCCTTGAAGATACCATACACCTTGCCGATCCTGTTGGGGGCGATGCCCAGACCGTTGCACACGCCGGCGGCGATCACGTTCGATGAGGTGACGAAAGGATAGCTGCCGAAGTCCACGTCGAGCATGGAGCCTTGGGCGCCTTCAGCCAACACCTTCTTGCCTTGGTCGAGGGCCTCGTTGATGTAGTATTCGCTGTCGATGAAGGGGAACTGGTGGATGTAGTCCACGCCTTCGAACCAGAGTTTCTCGTAGTCCGCGAAGGGCATGCCGTCGAGCTGGAAGCCATCCATGTCGAAGCCTAATCCGGCGATCTGCTGCAAGTGGGTCTGTTTCAATTTTTCGTATTTTGCCTTGAAATCAGGCATGGCGATGTCGCCGATGCGCAAGCCTTTTCTGGCGGTTTTATCCGTATAGGTCGGGCCGATGCCTTTCAACGTGGAGCCGATCTTCATCTTGCCCAAAGCCTTCTCGTTGGCGGCATCCAGAGCCCTGTGGGTGGGCAGGATCAGGTGAGCACGGTTGGAGATCATCAGGGTCTTGCCGAGCTCGAATCCGGCTTGACGCAAGCCTTCCACCTCGCCTTTCAGGATGTGAGGCTCGATGATGACGCCGTTGCCGATGATGTTGACGCAGCCTGGGGTCAGCACGCCTGACGGGATGTTGTGCAACACGAACTTCTTGCCTTCAAACTCGATGGTGTGACCGGCATTGGGACCGCCTTGGAACCTCGCCACGATGTCGTAATTCGGGGTGAGCGCGTCAACCACCTTGCCTTTTCCTTCGTCTCCCCACTGGAGACCTAACAATATGTCTAACTTGTTCAT
>JAGCPG010000064.1 GCA_017645245.1 Bacteroidales bacterium | reverse complement strand
GGGCGAATTCTGGTACTTGGCCAGTTTCTTTTCAGGATCGGATTGCAGGATGCGGCCGCCAAAGCCGATGACCTTGCCCGTGAGGTTGTGGATGGGGAACATCACACGGCCGTGGTAGCGGTCGTAGTATTCGCCGTTTTGCCGCTTGATGGAGAAGCCTACTTTCTCGAGAAATTCTGGATCGTACCCGTTTTGCTTGGCATAGTTGGTAAAAGCCTCCCATTTGGAAGGACTGTAGCCTAAATGGAACTTCTCGATGATGGGATTGAGGTAGCCGCGTTCACGGAAATATTCCAAACCAATGGACTTGCCTTCATCCGTATTCCAAAGTGTATCCACGAAAAACTTGTCAGCGAAGGCGTTGATGTTGAACATCTTTTCGCGTTCGGTCTGGGCCATGCGCTCTTCGGGCGACAACTCCTTTTCCTCGATTTGGATGTTGTATTTCTTGGCGAGGTAACGCAGCGCCTCGGGGTAGGTGATATGCTCGTGTTCCATGAGGAACCTGGCCGAGTCGCCGCCTTTGCCGCAGCCGAAGCACTTGAAAATGTTGCGTGCCGGGTTGACGCTGAACGAAGGCGTCTTCTCATTGTGGAAGGGACACACGCCCCACAGGTTCGTCCCGCGTTTCTTGAGCGAGACGAATTCTCCCACCACCTCCTCGATGTGGGCGGCTTGCAGGATCTGTTCGACGGTTTCCCTTGGGATCGGCATAGGTGTGATTTTCCGGCAAAAATAATAAAATTATCCGATTTGGCTCCAGTCGAACGTCTGTGCAAATAGCTCTTTGTAATGCTCTCGGAGCATCCTGTTTTCAGGCTTGATAAGCTTGGGATCGTCGTTGAGGATGCGGATGGCTGCATCGCGCACCTGCGGGATCAAGGCACCGTCCTTTTGCAGGTCGCCGATGAGCATCTCGATCTGGCCGGATTGCCTCAAACCGCCTGTTTCGCCAGGACCTCTTAGTTCCAGGTCGACCTCGGCGATCTGAAAGCCGTCGTTGGTCGAGCACATGGTCTTCATGCGGGTTTTTCCGTCAGGGGTGAGCTTGTGGTCGGTGACCAGGATGCAATACGACTGGTCGGCGCCACGACCCACTCGGCCTCGCAGCTGGTGCAATTGGGATAGCCCGAATCTGTTGGCGTTCTCGATGATCATCACGCTGGCGTTGGGCACGTTGACGCCTACTTCGATCACCGTGGTGGCTACCATAATCTGGGTGTTCTTGGTGATGAAGCGCTGCATCTCAAAGTCCTTGTCCTCGGGCTTCAGCTGGCCGTGGCAAACGGAGATTTTGTATTCCGGCTCGGGGAAGTCCCTCAATAGCGCTTCGTAGCCCTCCTGCAGGGCGATCATGTCGGTTTTCTCCGACTCCTTGATCAAAGGATAGACCACGTAGATTTGCCGTCCCTTGGCGATCTGCTGTTTCATGAACATCATTATGCGGTAACGGTCGTCGTCGTAGACGTGATAGGTTTCTACGGGCTTGCGGCCGGGTGGCAGCTCGTCGATCTTGGAGACGTCGAGATCGCCGTACTGGGTCATGGCCAAGGTGCGAGGGATGGGGGTGGCCGTCATCACGAGCATGTGGGGCGGACGCTCGGTCTTCTCCCAGAATTTTGAACGTTGCTCCACTCCGAAGCGGTGCTGCTCGTCGATGATGGCCAGGCCGAGGTTTTTGAAGGCCACTTTTTCCTCAATGAGGGCGTGAGTGCCCACGATGATCTGCAACGAGCCGTCTTCCAGCCCTTGGTGGATCTCACGGCGTTCCTTGGTCTTGGTGGAGCCGGTGAGTAAGGCGAACTTTACGGGCATGTCCTTGAGCTGTTCCTTGAGAGTGGCGTAATGTTGTTGTGCCAAGATTTCGGTGGGGGCCATCATGCAGGCTTGATAGCCGTTGTCGAGGGCCAAGAGCATCACCATGAGGGCGACGATGGTCTTCCCGCTCCCCACATCGCCTTGGAGCAGGCGGTTCATCTGATGGCCGCTGCCCATGTCGATTCTTATTTCTCGGATCACCCTTTTCTGGGCGTTCGTCAAAGGGAAGGGGAGGTAATCCTTGTAAAAGGTGTTGAAGTAATCGCCCACCTGGCCGAATACATAGCCTCGGCTGAGGCTTTCGCGGCGTTTCTTTGCCCTTAACAGCTTGAGTTGGAAGAAGAGATGTTCCTCATATTTCAGCCGCCTTGTAGCTTGTTGTATCTCGATGTTATTGGCGGGAATATGGATCTGATAATAGGCGTATTTACGGGGGATGAGCTGTTCTTGTTGAAGCAACTGTTGCGGTAGGACTTCGGGGATGAAGTCCATCACCTGCTGAAGGATTTGACGTTGAATCTTGGCGATCTGCCTTGTGCCAAGGCCGTGGTCCTTCATCTTCTCGGTGGTGTTATACACACCTTGCAAACCCTCTCCGATCAATGGATCGCTGGGGTTGAACTCCTCGAGCTCGGGGTGGACGAAGTTGTAGTTGTGGTTGAACTCGGAAGCCTTGCCGAACAACACGTATTTCACCCCGGGCTTGAAGCGGTTCTTGATCCATTTCAGGCCTCGGAAAAAGACGAGTTCAATGGAGCCTGTATCGTCGGTGAAACGGGCTGTAGCTCGTTGGGCTCGTGGCGCACCGATGAGCTGCACATGGTCAATGGTGCCGATGAGTTGGTAATACACCAAATCGTCGTTCACCTGCGCCACCTTGTGGATCTGGCTCTTGTCAACATAACGGAAGGGAAACTGGTTGAGCATATCCATGAAGGTGAATACCTTCAGTTCCTTGCCCAAGATGTCCGCCTTTTTCGGCCCGACGCCTTTCAGGTAGCTGATATTGGTATGCAGCAAATTGACTTCCATACCGCAAAGATAATAAAAAACCTCTAACCTTTCACCTCTAACTTCTCACCTCTCGCTCGGCTCTTATTCACTAAAAGGACACCGGTAAACACCAAAACAGCTGCAACAATCTTCTGCCAAGTCAATCGATCCATACCGAGGACGATCGCAGTCACCATGCCGATCAACGGCTGGACGTAGGTGTAGAGGCTCACCACGGTGGGTCGCAGCTGTTTCTGCCCGATGGGCAGCAGGAAATAGGCGATGAAGGTGGCAAAGAAGATGATGTAGCCCAGCTGCAGCCAATAGCTGGAGTTCATCTCGGCCAAGGGCAAATGGGTCAACTCCTTAATGTTTAATGGCACCGCCACAAGGGTGGAAAACAGGAAGATCCACTTCATGAAAGTGACCACATGGTATCGTTGGATCAAAGGTCTGAAGATGCCGAGATAGGAAGCAAAGAATAGGCAATTGCCGATCATCAGCACGATGCCGATGGGCATCGACTGGGTAATGCCATTGCCATGGGCACTGATGGTGTTCAGTACCAACATGATCACTCCGAAAAAGCTCATGGCCACACCGCCGGCCTTCTTCAACGTAATAGGCTCTTTCAATGCGATAGCGGCAAAGAACATTGTGAAGATGGGCGTGGTGGAACAGATGATGGAGGTATCGAGCGGCGTGGTGAACTTGCTGGACTCAAGGTAGGAGAGCTGGGTGAGGAAAAAGCCTAGCATGGAGGCTGCGAAGATGCTCAGGAGGTCTTTGGAAGCCACTTTCTCCTTGGGCAAAAACAGGGAAACGAGCCAAAACAGCAGGCATGCGCCCACCGAACGGAAGCAGAACAAACCCAAAGAGCTGACCAGATGGGTATTGGTCAGCTCCTTGCAGATGATGATGTTGAATCCGAAAATGGTGTAGGCGCCTAAAACGGATAAGTGCCCGATCAACCTCTCAGTTTTCACTTCTCAGTTCTCACCTCTCAATTAGTATTCCCAGAGGCTTTGTTCATAGTCGAACATCTCGTTCTTGATTCGTTCCGATTCGTAAAGGGCATCGATGTTCAAGGCGTAGGTGTTGATATAACGGTCATACATGTTCTCTTCCTTGACGATGTAGCTGTCGAACACGCGCTTGGTGAGGATCTCCTCGAAGGTGCGGCGTTCGGCGCCGTTCTTGCGGTTGGCCACGAAAGCCTCGGAGAGCACCTTACGGGTGTTTTCATCGTACGGAATCCAGCAGGTCTGTGACAGACCGTCTTCGTCGACCACGATGGGGCTGAGGGCGATGATGCGGACGAGGAACTGTGACAAATGCTTGTCGAAGTACCAGTCTTCCTTGATTCTCAGGCGGGTGACGTTGTTCATGCGGTCTTTGAAAGACATCTCGTTGGCAACTTCCACGCCATCGCGCATGATGACCGGAGGATCGCCGATCTTGGTGTTTTCCTTTTCGAAGTCATCGCGCGTGAGCGGGGTGACCATATCGTCAATGTTGTTCTCCACACGATAGGGAGTGATGCGTCCGTCAAGGATGCCATCGTAGAGCACCGTGATCAGGTTTCTCCAATCCTCGGTGGGGTTGACGGGATAGTAGAACACTTGGTTGATCTTCTGGCGGAAGTCAATCTCGCGGATGATGGTCTTTTTCCACATCACGTACTCCTCGCGGATCTCGGGAAGCGGCGACAATGCCTTTTCGACCATGATTTCCTGACGTTGCGAAAGGATGCTGTTCATGGGCGGCTTGACGTCGGTGGTCTGGGCGGTGAGGCTCAGGGCCATGCCGAAAAGCATCGCGGCTGTCAGTGTTGAAACAAGTGTTTTTTTCATTGTTATGTTTTTTTGCGTTGTTAGCTTATTTGATTTCCACACCGATCTGGGTGTCGAGCACCTTCTCCTTGTTGTCGTTACCCTTCACGCGGATGGCTGTGAACATGAAGAAGTCGCCTGCATTGGCTGAGTTGAACACGGTCTTCAAAGTCTCGTTGAACTTGGAGCCATTGACTTTCTCTTCCTTATTGGTACCGGCTTTGGTCTTGTACTTCACGGTGTAACCGACCACGTCGTAATGGACGCCTTCAAAGTCGAAGTCCTTCATCTCGGCTCTCACGCAGTTGGCGGCGAGCAATGCGCTCTTGGCATATTTGCCGTCGGGGCTGACGTTGTCGATGATGGCGGTAGGCTTGGGCAGTTCCTTCACACGGAACTTCATGCCGCCCATTGAGCTGCCTTGTGAACTGACGTTGACCACCACCTCGGTTGGGTTGCCCACCACGCGAAGGTTGTAGGTACCGTTGCCGGTCTTGGTCAGTGTGGCGCCTGTAGCCGTAGCCGTGATCTCACCGCCCACACCGCCGCCAATGGCGATCGGGTTGTCGATACCGGCATACACCACGTTCATCTTGGTGGCCGATACACTCAACGCAGGCGGAGCCACGGTGAAACTGTTCTCGAAAGGATAGTCTTCAATTTCGTTGGTCTTGGGGTTGAGCATCGGGATGACGCCGCTATATCTGTGTGAACCTACACCGACGTTGTAGTCGAGATGGATGACACCTTGGCTGTCGCTATGGAATTCCTTTGCAGGGCCACCGTCAAGACTGACCCGAGCGGAAGTCTGAGTGTTTTGCCATGCAGTCACCATGGCTTGTGCATGATAGGTTTGGCCTGACATGATATAGCTGCTCTCGGCAAACACCTTGGCACCGACCTCGTCGAAGGTAAAGTCTTCGGCATGGATCGATTGTGCCAAATGCGTCACGGCATTCAATTCGGCGGTCTCCACTTCGGAGATGATCTTGTTGAGCAGGGTGATGTCAGCAATCAGCACGGTATGGTGGAAGTTGCGGTATTCCCAACTGTCCTGAACGGGGTCGGTGATGCCGGGATAATAGCTGACTTTGCCTGCATAGAGATCGCCTTCATTGGAAAGCTTTTTCATGCTGCTTTCACCGATTCCCTGGCTCATGACATAATCCCTGGATCCATAGATGCTGTCGGTGATGAGACCCAATTCATGGATGTGTTCCATGCCCATGATCGAGACGATCTCACGACGATATTCCCTGATTTTCTCGGAAAGATCGTATGCCTTTCCGCCGTTGCCCGGACCTTCGGGGTCGCCCATCATATAAGCAGTGGGACGGTTGTAGTTGTCTCTCGACTTGATCTTGGAAGTGTTGATGTTATAGAGCAAGCGGCCGTTGTATTGGATGGTGTCGCTGTTTTTCAGCAGACCCTGTTCCAGGGCTTCGGCGTAGTCTTTCTCTTCGATTTTGCTCACCAAGTCCCATTTCATGGCCTCGATGTAGTTGATGATCTCGGTGGATTTTACTCTCAGGTCTTGGGCTTGTTCCCAATAGGGGCCTACTTTCTCCTGATCTAGCATGTATTGTTCCTCGAAGGTGGCATAGCGCTGTGAGATCTGCTGCATCAACGTGATGTTGGTTTGCTGCACACCGGTGTTCACAGTGTCGAATGCGTCGAGGATGTCTTTCGAGACATTCATGGCCAGAAGGGCAGTGTACACGAGGTACATCATGCCGATCATTTTCTGTCTCGGGGTTTCTTTTGCGCCTGACATGGTATCGTACTCCTTTCTTTAATGCGTGAATTGAGTAGATTATGCCTTGATGTTCATGGCCGAAAGCATGCCTCCATAAACGCCGTTCAGGGCACTCAGGCGTGATGACAGCTGAGTCAGTTGTTTGTTGAGCTCGTTGGCGTTGTTGGCCGAAGTATTAAGGTTGTCCATGTAACTCGTCATCGTGGCGGCAAGTTTCGAAGAGGCGCTGGAGGTTTGCTCCAGACTCTGCAGCTGGATCTCACAGATGGAGTTGAGCGACTGCATGCTGGTGGCCACCTTCTTGAGGGTAGCGGTGTCGAGTGCTCCGAAATCGAGCTTGTTCAGCGAAGCGCTCAGCTGCTCGGAACTCTTGGTGTAGTTGTCAGCGAAGCTATTGATGTTGCGGGTAGCCTGCTCCATGGCATTGGTGTAGTTGTGGGTGGCGGTCATGGCTTTCATGATGGCGTCGTTCATTTCAGGGGTGTTGAAATTGCTGCTGCCGCTTTCACCGCCGCCGGTGGTGCCGAACTTGGTTCTTTGCTCACCGTCCCAGTCTTCTTCAAGTTCCACGAAGACATTGTCCCATTGGTATTCCAGATGTTGTGGCTCAAATGCCGAAAGGAAGAAAATCAAGGCCTCAACGCCCAAACCGAGACCGAGCATGAAGTCGGCGCCAGGGATGTGGGTCAACTTGAAGTAGGCGCCCACCATCACGATAGATGCACCGAAACCGTAAACATAACCCATGAATGTTTTGTAGCCTTTGGTTTGAGTGAGGGCCTGGAATTTTTTAAAACCAGACAGATTTTCTTGTTTTTTTACCATGATAAATTGTTTCTAAAATATTATTGTTAATCGATTAATAATTCTCTTTCACCTTATCTATAAACTCTGGAGAGATTCGGGTTGTCACCCTTGTTGCGGCCCATGAAAGGCTGGATGCAGCGGAAGCCGATATAGCAACGGGCGGTGTCCTGATACTCATAGTCGCGGGTGGTGACTTGGATGTAGTAGGAGATATCCTTCCAAGAACCGCCGCGGACGACCTTGCGCTTCATGACCGGCGGATCGTCTTCCTTGGCATTGTAGGTATAGTCGGGATTCATATCCCAAGTGAAATTATACGAGGTGGGATCGAAGGCGCTGTTGGTCCACTCGGCCACGTTGCCGGCCATGTCATAGAGGCCGTAGTGGTTGGGAGGATAGCAACCCACGATGAGGGTGGTCAGACCGCCATCGGCAAGATAGTCGCCCCTCAAAGGCTTGAAGTTGGCGAGGAAACAGCCCTTCACGTTACGTGTGCCGGGACCGCCCCAAGGATAGGGGTTCAAACGGTCGCCGCCACGGGCAGCCCATTCCCATTCGGTCTCGGTAGGCAGACGAAACTCCGACACAGGAGCGCTCTTCTTTGCTTTCAAGAAGCTGTTTTTCAACTGTGTTCTCCAAGTGCAGAAAGCCCTGGCCTGCTGCCATGTCACGCCAACCACCGGATAGTTGTCGTAAGCCTGATGCCAGAAATACCGCTCGGTCATAGGATCGTTGAACGAGTAGGCGTAATCGTGAATCCAGCACAAGGTGTCGGGATAGACGTTCACTGACTCTTGACGGACATATACGGAACGGTCGGTGTAGCCTTGCTTACGGTTTGACCAAGCACCCTTCCTGTCAGGGTTGATGCCGTTGTCGGCCTCTCCGATGGAGTAGTCGTTGGCTTTCAGTTTCTCACCGTCGAACTCTTTCTTGGCAGCGGCGTGCAGGTCGACCCAATAATAGGAATAATACAACTTTCTGGTGTCAATTTCCTTGCTGCGGAAGAACCTCTCATGATCGGGAAGATACATGGGCTCCAAGGCCTCTCTGATGTCCTGGTCCTTGCTTTTCCAGTCGATCTTTTCCTTCCAGTTCAACGCCGGAGGATCGAGGGTCTCGCCGTTTTTGGTCTCCGTGATGGCAAACTTCTCAGGATTGACATCGGCTAGGATCCTTCTGGCTATGGAATCCCTGACCCAGTAAACGAACTGGCGATACTCGTTGTTGGTAATTTCCGTCTCGTCCATGTAGAAAGCCGAGATGGAAACGGTCTTCGGCTCGTAGAGCATGGATGAGTTGATGTCTTCACCGCCTATGCCCATGGTGTAGCTTCCCATCGGGACGAAAACCATGCCGTAAGGATCGGGTTGGCTGAAATGGGAGGATGATTTGCGGACGCCTACCAATTCTCCTTGGTTGCCTCTGCCGCATGACACAAGCACCAATGCTACGGAAAGAACAATCAGTAATTTTTTCATCTTCTTGATAATCATATATTTATCTATCTTCTATTTATTCGGGGTCTATACCAAATAACCTACAAAATCAAATTTTATTGTATTCGGATGATATTTTTGTTCATTATTTTGTTCATAACTACAAATATCTCACACTGCGGTAGTCCCTCGGAGTGCGGTCGAAATTCAATTTGAAGCAATAGCTGAGGGCGATTTCATGCGATCCAGGGATGCTGTAGCCCATGGTGTTGATGTCGTAGGCATAGCCGAGGACGAAATCTTTGATGGCCAAACCGACGGTGAGACCCACCGACTCCTGGGGCCTGTAGTTGACGCCCAACGAGAAGATGTCGTTATAGACTGCCTTCATGCCCGCGTTGATCTGTGCTGACGAAAGGTTGGTCATGAAGTTGAGCGAGGGAATGAACTTGAAGTTCGGCATGGTTTCGAACATGAAGGGATAACCTGCCACGAGGTACAAAGTTCTGTCGGTGGTAAAACTGGCCGCCGACTCGTCAGGGCCAAGAGCGCGTCCGGTGGTGTTCAACAGGTTGATGCCCGAAATGCCGACGTAAAGCGATTCGGGAATCTGCCAAAATACTCCGAAGCTGAGGTCGACGAGCATGCCGCTTTCTTCGCCGAGTTGGTTGAGCAGAGGGTCGTTGTCCTGACCAGGGGTGAGCTTGGCAAAATCGACGGTACGGTTCAGCAAGGTTGCGGCAGCTCCTACGCCGAGGGTGGAACCGCCGAGGTCGAAATGGTAGGAATAGCCCAACCCGACGTTGGTGTTGTTTTCAAAGCCCAGCTTGTCGGTCATCACCGAAAAGCTGATGCCGCCGCCCAAGACCTTGATGGGCATGTCGCCGGTGAGCAGGAAGGTGGTCGGGGCGATCTCGTTGCCATCGTTGTCGGTGAAGCCCGCCCACTGCATCCTGTACAGTCCCAATAGGTTCACGCCTTCGCTCAAACCGGCGAATCCCGGGTTGATGTAGGCGTACGAATTGGTGTAGTTGGTGAAAATGGGAGCCTGCTGAGCCTTTACTCCCGACATGGTGATGACCAGAAGGACAATGGCTAGTACGATGGCTTTCAATTTCGACATTTTTGGGCGGTCTTTGAAACGAGCGGCTAAATTACAAAAATATTTTATTCAAATTGAAGAAATTACTTAAAAAGTTTGATCACATCGTTTCCGTTGGCGAAAAGCACCAAAGCAAGCACAAGGATGAGACCGATGTATTCGGCAATTTCCATGAACTTGTCGCTGGGTTTCCTGCGTGTGATGATCTCAAACAGCAGGAAGAGGATATGGCCGCCGTCGAGGGCTGGGATGGGTAGGATGTTCATCACGGCCAGGGCGATGGACAGGAAGGCGGTCAAGCGCCAGAACATGTTCCACACCCAGGTGTCAGGGAAGATCTTGCCAATGCTGATGAAGCCGCCCACGCTCTCGTAGGCCTTGGTCTTCGGACTGAAGATGAGCTTCAGCTGTTTCCAGTAGTCGGAGATTTCGGAGAAGGTCTTGGAGAAGCCTTCGGGAATGGCTTGCCAGAAAGTGTATTCCTTGGTCTCGAGGGTGAAATACTCGCTCAGTGGAGCCAGGTAGGCGCCGATGATGGCATCCTCGCCCAGCTTCATGTGCAAGGCCAAGGTGTCGAAGTCGCGGACCACGATGACGTCAACATCCTGGTTCTGGAATTCCTTGATGTGTTTGGTGAAGTCTTGGTAATACGGCGTCGGGATGTCGTTGATGCCGATGATGACATCGCCCACCTTCAAGCCTCCTGCCTGCGCCGCGCTGTTGTCGATGATACCCGAGACCACGAAAGGCATGCGGTAGGAGATGAAACTGCCGTTTTGGGTGCTGAGCAGTTTGCTCAAGGCGTCGTCGGGCAAGGTGATGGTCATGCGTTGTCCGTTACGCTCCACCTCCACGGTCTTGGCTTTCTCAAGGATGATCTGCATCGGGATCTCCTGGAAGTTTTCGATCACCACGTTGTCGACGGAAATGATCTTATCGCCGTCGCGGAAGCCGAACTCATAGCCCAGGCTGTCGACCACGATGCCATATTTGTTGACCTCGGAGGTCGGGAGGTATTGCTCGCCATAGTTGGCCAGCAGTCCGATGTAGATGCAGATGGCAAGCACGACATTCATGAACACGCCAGCCACCATGATGATGAAGCGTTGCCAGGCGGGCTTGGAGCGGAACTCCCAGGGTTGTGGAGGCAGTTTCATCTGTTCTTTGTCCATCGACTCGTCGATCATGCCGGCGATCTTGTTGTAGCCGCCCAGCGGGAACCATCCTATGCCGTATTCGGTGCCGTCGCATTTGGACCATTCGTCATCGGGACCAGGGGCTTTGGCGAAGAAACGCCATTGCAGCTTGCCGTTGATGCGTTTCACCCGGAGCAGCGCGAACCCCCAGTCGAAGAAAAGATAGAATTTCTCCACCCTCGTCTTGAACAGCTTGGCAGCGGCGAAATGGCCGAACTCGTGAACGAAGATCAGGATGGAAAGCGCTAATATGAACTGTAATACCTTGGTTAAAATTATCATGTCATTCGTTGTTTGGATAACCGAAGTTGATGTAATCTTGCGGGTTGAGCGTGACGCCGTTGTGCCACAGCTCGAAGTGGAGGTGTGGAACCGTCGTCGGCTCACCTGACTCACCTAGGATGGCGATGGCCTCACCTGCCTTCACGAAGTCACCTTCTTTCTTCAGCAGGGTGGCATTGTGTTTATAGGTGGAGAAGTAGTTGTTTTCGTGTTGGATGCCAATGCAATAGCCATTGTCAACACTCCATGAGGCGAAGACCACGGTGCCGTCGAGGGTGGCTTTGATCAGCTGATTGTCGGGGGCGGCGATGTCGATGCCATAATGGTACTCGTTGGGGTTGTACTCCTTGATGACCACACCGTTGATGGGGGTGAAGAAGTTGGCCACCCTGGTGGAAGGGCGTTTTTTCACCAGTTCGCTCTCCACCGCCAATGTGTAGAGGTTGGCTTCCTCAAACTCGGCTCGTAAGGCGGAGTCCTGTACCGACTTCTTAATCTCGATGGAGTCGGCGTTGATGCTGAGGAAAGGAGCGTAGATGTCTCTCTCCCCCAGGCTGTCGTCCTCAAAGTCGTAGCCTTCGATGACCAGCTTCAGGTTGTTGAAGTAAACGTCCCTTCGCTCCAACTCCCGCTCGATGGAGTCGGTGCGGCGGTATAGGTCGTAAACCTCACGATCTAGGGAGGTTTTTTCGGCGTAGCCCGGGATGTATTCGCGAAGCGGGGTGAAGGCGATGACGGTGGCGGTGATGATCACCAGAATGATGGTGATGCCTAAGGTGATGAAAACGAGATTCAAAAGGTTGACCTTGAAATCCACAACGGGTTCCATGGTGTCCTCTTGTGACATCAAGAAGGAGTATCTCCTGTTGAGTTTCAGCTTTTTCTTCTCTTTATGTTCTTCCTTCTCGGCCATCGTTAGTGATTGAACTTGCAAAAATAAAAAAAGTCGGCCAAACTGACCGACTTTTTGTTTTCAATTTTCACGAAGGCCTGATTACATCATGCCGTCCATTCCGCCGCCCATGGGCATCGGAGGGGTAGGAGGCGTGGGTTCCTTGTGGTTGCTGATGACGCACTCGGTGGTCAGCAACATGCCAGCGATGGAAGCAGCGTTCTCCAAAGCGACTCTTGACACCTTGACAGGGTCGATGACACCGGTCTTGAGCAAGTTCTCATAGACCTCGGTGCGGGCGTTGAAGCCAAAGTCACCCTTGCCTTCCTTCACCTTGTTGACGACGACTGAACCTTCCAGGCCGGCGTTCTCAACGATTTGGCGCAGCGGCTCTTCCAAAGCGCGCTTGATGATGGCGATACCCGTGGTCTCGTCTTCGTTTTCGCCTTTCAGTTTCTCAATGGCCTTGATGGCACGGATGAAGCCGACACCGCCGCCAGGGATGATACCCTCTTCGATGGCAGCGCGGGTGGCGTTCAAAGCGTCCTCCACGCGGTCTTTCTTCTCCTTCATCTCGACCTCTGAAGCCGCACCGACGTAGATGACTGCCACGCCGCCTGCCAATTTGGCGAGACGCTCTTGCAGCTTTTCACGGTCGTAATCGCTCGTGGTGGTCTTGATCTGAGCCTTGATCTGGGCGGTACGGGCCTCGATGTCCTTCTTAGCGCCGTGGCCGTTCACGATGGTGGTGTTGTCCTTGTTGATGCTGACCTTGTCGGCTTGGCCGAGCATTTGCAGGTTGGCATCTTCAAGCTTATAGCCCTTTTCTTCGCTGATGACGGTGCCACCGGTCAGGATGGCAATGTCCTCGAGCATTTCCTTTCTTCGGTCACCGAAGCCAGGAGCCTTCACGGCAGCGACTTTCAGCGAGCCACGCAGACGGTTGACGACCAAAGTGGCCAAAGCCTCGCCGTCGATGTCCTCAGCGATGATGATGAGCGGACGGCCGGTCTGCAAAGTCTTTTCGAGCACTGGGAGCAGGTCCTTCATCACGGAGATCTTCTTGTCGTAGATGAGGATGTAAGGATTCTCGTATACTGCTTCCATCTTCTCGGTGTTGGTCACGAAGTAAGGTGAAATGTAGCCACGGTCGAACTGCATGCCTTCGACGACGTCGACGTAGGTGTTGATACCCTTGGCATCCTCAACGGTGATGACGCCTTCCTGCTTCACCTTGCCCATAGCCTCGGCGATCAAGCCGCCGATGGTGCCGTCGTTATTGGCTGAAATGGTAGCCACTTGTTTGATCTTCTCGTTGTCGCCATCGACTTTCACTGACATCTTCTTCAGTGCGTTCACGACTTCGGCAACGGCTTTGTCGATACCGCGCTTCAAGTCCAGCGGGTTGGCGCCTGCGGTGACGTTCTTCAGGCCAGTAGCCACGATGCTCTGAGCCAATACGGTAGCGGTGGTGGTGCCATCACCGGCGAGGTCGTTGGTCTTGGAGGCCACTTCCTTCACGAGCTGAGCGCCCATGTTCTCGACAGGGTCGATGAGCTCAATCTCCTTGGCGACCGTCACACCGTCCTTGGTGATCTGTGGAGCGCCATACGACTTTTCGATGACCACGTTGCGGCCTTTGGGGCCGAGGGTCACCTTCACTGCGTTTGACAAAGCGTCGACGCCTTTCTTCAGACCGTCGCGCGATTCAATATTGAAAAGAATGTCTTTAGCCATAATATTGCGTTTTTAAAATTCTTACTTCTTACTTCTGTCTTCTGACTTCTCAAATAATCGCGATCACGTCGGATTCCCGCATGATCATGTAGTCCTTGCCGTCGAGGTGGAACTCGGTGCCGGCGTATTTGCCGTAGATGACATTGTCGCCGACTTTGAGGGTCATGGCGTTGTCCTTGGTGCCGGGACCTACGGCGACCACTTTGCCTTGTTGGGGTTTCTCTTTGGCGGTGTCGGGGATGATGATACCGCTTGCGGTTTTCTGTTCGGCGGCGGCGGGCTCGATCACCACGCGGTCAGCCAAAGGTTTGATAGCTAGTTTTGCCATTGTGTTTATGTTTTAATTGTTGATTTTTTTTGATTGACTTCGCCTATTGGTCAGAATTCATGCCAAAGTGAAAAAACAAAAAAAATGTCAGAACGTATGACATTCTGACATTATTTTTCAGTTGATTCACTGTCTTTGGATCGTGGGGCTTATTCAGCCGGTGCCTCCGCTGCCGGGGCAGCAGGAGTGTTCAATTCGATCTGTTCACGCATCTGCGTATCTTGAGCTCCGTCTGATCTGCCACTCTTGATGGACATGCTTGACATCAAACACAGAACCACCAGGATGACGGCCATCGTCCATGTGGCTTTTTCCAGAAAATCGGTCGTCTGACGAACACCCATCATCTGGTTTGCACTACCGAAATTAGAGATCAAACCGCCGCCTTTGGAGTTCTGAACCAAGACGACTAACCCAAGTAAAACACTGACAACCAGGATCAAAATTACTAAAACTGTGTACATGTCGATTATTTGTTGTTTGTTTGACTTTCTTTTATCATTTCAATTTGGGCTGCAAAGTAAACACTTTTTTCTGGATTATTCAAACTTAATTTTTCATAGATTGAAATTGCTTTGTCAAAATAGCCCTGTTTTAAGTATATTTTCGCTAAGGTTTCGCTCACGATTCCGCCGTGGTCGACAATGCTGTTTTGCGCCACTGAAATAGGATTGTAGAACTCCGCCTTGGGTTTGGAGATGCTCGGATTCTCGGCGATGAACTTGTCGATCAATTCTTTTCGGCTCAGTTTTTTTTCAGGCTGCTCCACCCCCGCCTCTTTCTGGCGTTTTTCGTCCTCCATGGTCTTCAGCCTGGCGGCGATGATGGCTTTCAGCTCGTCGAGCGACTTACGCTTCTCGTCCAACAAGGCCAGTTCGGCCGAAAGTTCCTCAGGCGTGCTGCTCAGGTTGATCTCGGGGATGATGAACATCTTCTCGGGGATGAGGGCATCGTCGTCGCTTTCCTTGATCTTGGAGGAATCCACAAACCTGAAGAAGCCGTCGGGTTGGGGCGCCTCGGTGACCGTTTCGGGCTTCATCGCCACGCGTTGTTTGGCCAGCAACGAGAACAGGCGAAGACGGTTGCGGTCGGGGACGGCGCTGGCGGCTTTCTTCAGCTGCCAGTCGAAACGCTCGTCACCTTCGTTCTGGTAAGCGATGGCAAGCATGCATTGGCCGATGCCGAAAAAGGGATAGCGTTCCACGAGCGAGGTCACCCACGGTACGCTGTCGCCCTTCAAGGTCTCAGGCTGGTTGAGATATGTCAGCAAGGCTTCTCTTTCCATGGCTTACCAGTTGACTAAGGCTTTGTTGAACACGTCTTCCACCAGGGCCTCGATAATGGTGCCCGTGAGCGATTCCTGCACCGAGTTTAGGTCCTGGTCGCTGGGGTAGTCCTCGTAATGCGTAAACTTTGTCTCGAAGTTCTTGGAGTCGTCGTAGAGGTTGACGAACCGCACGTTGACCGTGATGGTGAGTCGGTTCAAGGCGGCGGTCTGTCCCGCGGTGATGGCTACCGGCGAGGTGTTGTAGTCGGTGATCTCGCCTTCGAAAGCCAAGTCGCCACCTGATTCCACCATGTCGAGTGAAGTCTGGTTCATGATGGCGTCGCGCAAGGCCGTGGTGAAGTCGTTGCTCAGCGTAGGGTTGATCAGCTGGGCCTGGTTGGGGAAATACTGCACCGACACCGTCTTGGCCTCAGGCGGGATGGAGGCTCCTGAGAAGGAATAGATGCCGCAACGGGTGCAAAGCACCATGACCAGCAGGCTGACGATATGGATGCGATTCTTTCTCATGCCTTGATGCCGAATTCGTTGATCTTACGATAGAGGGTGCGCTCGCTGATGCCCAGTTCCTTGGCGGCATCCTTGCGCTTGCCGTTGTATTTGTCGAGCGCCCGCTTGATCATCTCAATCTCGTTCTGCTCCAGTGAGAGCGACACGGGCTCGTGCTGTTCGTGGCTGATCTCTTCGGAAGGGGTGATTTCCATGAAATCGGGCTCGATGGTGACAGGCTCAATGCTGACTGGCGTGGCTTCGATGTAGTTCGTGTTGATGGTGTTCTGATGGTTGGTCAGCTCGTTGACGGTATGGCGCAGCTCGGCGATGTCGTGTTTCATCTCGAACAGCACCTTATATAATAGGTCGCGTTCCGAGACGCCTTCAGCGCCGTCTTCCTTCTGGAAGAGCACGGGCAGCGCCGTGGTGATTTTGTTGGGCAGGTAGCGCTCCAGCGTAATCTCGTTGATAACACGCTGCTGCTCGATGATGGAGATCTGCTCGGCCACGTTCTTGAGCTGGCGCACGTTGCCGTCCCAGCGGTAGTTCTCGAGCTCCTTGACGGCTTCGGGAGTCAGCGTGATGACAGGCATGTGGCTCTTCTCGGCGAAATCGGCGGCGAACTTGCGGAACAGCAGGTAAATGTCGCCTTTACGCTCCCTCAATGCAGGGATATGGATCGGGATGGTGTTCAAGCGATAGTACAGGTCCTCGCGGAACTTGCCTTTTTGGATGGCTTGCGGCAGATCCACATTGGTGGCGGCCACCACACGGACGTTGGTCTTCATCACCTTGGAGCCGCCCACGCGAATATATTCACCGTTCTCGAGCACACGCAGGAGTCGGGCTTGGGTGGACAGGGGCAACTCGCCCACCTCGTCAAGGAAGAGGGTGCCTTCGTTGGCGATCTCGAAATAGCCCTTGCGTTCGGCGATGGCGCCGGTAAAGGAGCCCTTCTCATGGCCGAACAGCTCGGAGTCGATGGTGCCCTCGGGGATGGCGCCGCAGTTCACGGCGAAGTACTGCCCGTGCTTGCGCGCGCTGTTCTGATGGATGATCTTTGGGAACACGTCCTTGCCGGTGCCGCTCTCGCCGGTAATGAGCACGGTGAGGTCGGTGTTGGCCACCTGCGCCGCGATCTCAATGGCATGCAGCAGCTGCGGGTCGTTCCCGATGATGCCGAAGGTTCGTTTTATGCTTTGGACGTCCATTATCTCAACACTCCATTCAACTCTTTTTCAATGGCTTTTTGGATTCTGTCCATGGCCTTCTCGATGGCTTTGTCGGTGAGGGTGGCCGAAGGTGACATCAGGATGAAGCTCATGGCGTATTGTTTTTTGCCTTCCGGGATCTTGTCGCCTTCGTATAGGTCGAAGAGGCTCATCCCTTGAAGGATCTTGTTCTCGGCGGCCATGGCGACCTTCTTCACCTGCTCAAAGGTGACGTTCTTGTCGAAGATCATGGCCAAGTCGCGGCGCACCGACGGGAACTTCGAGAGGGGCTCAAAGTGTACCTCTGGTGCCTTGCCGTAGACTTGGATCAAAGCAGTCCAGTCCAAGGTGGCGTAGAACACGTCCTTCTTAATGTCGAACAGCTTCAGGGTCTTCTTGTCGAGCTTGCCCAAAGTGGCGAGCTCCTTGCCGTCAAAGGCGAGGACCATCGAGTGTTCAAAATGTTTTTGTGTGCCTTCCTTGATCTCCAGCTTGTTTTGGTCAACGCGGAGATGTTTCAGGATGCCCATCACATATTGTTTCAGGTCGAAGAAATCGAGCGGTTTAGGCTGTTGGTTCCAAAGCTCCTCTTGTTTGTTGCCGGTGAGGAAGAGGTCAAGATGGCAGTATTCTGAATAAGGTGCTAACGTATGTTGAGCGTCCTGAACATTGGCGTCGAAGAAATACACGTTACCGAACTCAAAGAACTTCATGTCGCTGACCTTGCGGTTTTGGTTGAAGGCGATGCTTTCGAGACCACCCCAGAGCAGGGTTTGACGCATCACATTGAGGTCGCTGCTGAGCGGGTTCATGATCTTCACGTTACGGTCAGGGCTGAAGGCTTCGAAAGCCTCGCTGTAAGCCGATTTGGTGAGGGAGTTGTTCATGATCTCGTAGAAGCCGTTCGACACGAGCATGTCAGAAATCTTCTGCTGTAAAAGGTCGGCATTGGGCTTCACGGCGCGGCTGATGGAGGCATGGATGCGGCTCGGGATGGCGATGTTGTCGTAGCCATAGATGCGGAGGATTTCCTCAACCACATCCGCTGGACGCGTTACGTCAACTTTGCAGGTCGGGATGTCGACCACCACATGTTCGTCGTTCTGCTCCACCACCTTGCACTCAAGGCTCTTCAGGATGTTGACCGCTTGGGTCTTGTCGATCTCCTGCCCGGCCAGTTTATTGAGATAGTCGAACTTCAGGTCCACTTGGGCGGGCTTGAAGTCATCGTTTTTAACGTCTTTGATCTCGGATGAGATGGTGCCGCCGGCCAGTTCTTTCACCAGCAGTGCTGCGCGTTTCAGGGCGTAGAGGGTGATGTTTGGGTCAGCGCCGCGTTCGTAGCGGAAGGAGGCGTCGGTCTGCAGGCCGTGGAACTTGGATGTCTTGCGGATGCTGGTGGGGTTGAAGTAGGCGCTCTCCAGGAACACGTTGGTGGTTTGTTCGGTGACGCCCGACTTGATGCCGCCAAACACGCCGGCGATGCACATGGGCTCCTCGGTGTTGCAGATCATCAGGTTACGTGAGTTCAGCTTGCGCTCCACGCCGTCCAAGGTGATGAAAGGTGTGCCTTCGGGAAGGCATTTCACGATGACTTTCTTGCCTGTGATCTTATCGGCATCGAAGATGTGCATGGGCTGCCCCACTTCCATCAGGACGTAGTTGGAGATGTCGACGATGTTGTTGATGCTGCGGATGCCGACAGCGGCCAAACGGTTCTTCAGCCAGTCGGGTGAGGGACCTACCTTCACGCCACTGATGCTCAAGCCTGAGTAACGCGGGCAGGCGGCAGTGTCTTCCACCACCACCTCGATGTCGTTGTCATGGTTTTCCACCTTGAAGTCATCCACCGAGGGGAGGACAAGGTGGTATTTGGTGGTGCCTTCCCGTTGGTTGAGGGCGGCCACCAGGTCACGGGCGGAGCCGATATGCGAGGTGGCGTCGCTGCGGTTGGCGGTGAGACCGATCTCGATGGTGTAGTCGTTCTCCACGGGGAAATAGAACGAGGCGGGCTTACCGACTTCGTAGTCCTCGGGCAGCACCATGATGCCATCGTGCGAAGTACCCAGCTGGAGCTCGTCCTCAGCGCAGATCATGCCTTCTGAAACCTCGCCGCGGATCTTGCCTTTCTTGATGGTGATGTGCTCATCGCCGATCCAGAGTTCGGTGCCGATGGTGGCCACCAACACCTTTTGTCCCGCTGCCACGTTGGGTGCGCCGCACACAATGTGCAGGGGCTCCTCGCCACCGCAATCGACGGTGGTGATATGTAGGTGGTCGGAGTTGGGGTGAGCTATGCATGTGAGCACCTTGCCTACCACCACGCCCTTCAGGGAGCCTTTCACCGACTCGAACGGGGTGAGGTCTTCCACTTCAAGGCCTGTGGAGGTCAGTACCTCGCTGACTTTTTCCGCTGAATAGTCGCAATTGACGTATTGTTTCAACCAGTTATAGGATATCTTCATTTTGATTGATTTTTTAATTGAGGCGGCAAATATACGAAAATCTGACAAAATGTCACGTAAAATTATTATTTCACACATTTTTCATAATATATGGGAAAAAAGCCGTACCTTTGTGCCCAAATACGTTTATGAGAAATGCCAGAAAACAACTTTGACAATATCAAGCCCTTCTACGCTTCGGCGTATGGTCACAGCAGGCTTTTTACTGCGGTTTACCAAGGCAAAAAGGTCATTCTCAAGACCTTGAAGCCTGAATTTGCGCAGGACGCACAGTGCCGCCAAAACCTGAAGAAGGAATATGAGTTCACCAGCCAATTGGACAACCGCTTCATCCGTAAGGCCTTGGGCTTCGAGTCCATCCAGGACTTGGGCGAGTGCATCGTCTTCGAGTTCATCGACGGAAAGTCGCTGGCCGAGCACATCCGCGTGGGAACCCTCAACGAGAAACAAGTCAAAAACGTGATCGCCGACCTTTGCGACGGCCTGAACTACATGCATCGCAACGGCATCGTTCACTGCGACCTCAAGCCAGAGAATGTCATGATCACGGCCAACGACCTCAGGGTCAAAATCATCGACATCGGACTGCCGGAGACGGATTACAAGACCGACCATGAACTGCTGATCAAGGAGAACGAGTTCATCGCTCCCGAGCTGTTCAAAGGTGAAGAGGCTGACCCCCGCTCCGATGTATATTCTTTGGGAAAGATCGTCGAATTCATCATCGAGCGGAACATGCTCGACCAGTTCTCGAGCGTAGCCACCCACTGTACCCAGTTTTCGCGTGAGCAGCGCTTCGACAACATCCTTGCCGTGAAGTCGGAGATTACCAAAAGCCATTCGTACATAAAGCTCATCCTGCTGGCCGTCGCGCTGGTCATCATCGGCTTGGCGGCCTACATGTACGTCCCCAAGATCATCGAGAAATCAAGGGCTGAAAAAGCGGCTCGCTTGGCGGTGGACTTCAACCACGAGATCGAAAAGATCAAAGCGGAGACAGCCACCCTGTGCGAGAAATACAAACTGGTATCAACGGAAGAATCGGTTGCCGTTCCGGCCGCGTGGAAGGAGGACAGCCTGCGCTATCGGCAACAGCTAGACCGTTTTTGGGCTGTGGACAGTCTGAACCAAGCGGCAGCCATCGTCATCGAAAACCAAAAACAAGCCATCGCCAAGCGCCGTCAACAAGATTATGACGCCCTGATGGCGAAAGACACATTAAATGGAATTCAAAGTGCTCAGGAATAATAGATCATTTGTTTTTTTAGGCGTTGCGGTAGCCGCATTGCTGTTGGCAAGCTGTTCCACTAAGAGGAACACCCTCGTGCGTCGCACCTACCACAACCTGACGAGCCATTACAACGTTTTTTGGAACGGAGAATATAGCCTGAAGGAAGGCGAACAGCACCTGAAAGAGTCCGTCAAGGACGACTATTCGAAGGTGATGCGGGTTTACAACTACGGCACCAAGAGCGAGGCCTTGGCGCTCAACTCACAGATGGATCGTGCTTTGCAGAAGACTTCCATCTGCGTGCAGAAACACTCCATGAAATTCAATGGTAGGGAGCGCGTGAAGTGGATCGATGACGCCTACCTGGTCATGGCCAAGGCGCACTTCTTCAAGCAGGACTACATCCCCGCCAGGCGTACCTTCGATTTTGTGAGTACGGAGTTCCATTATAACGACATCGTGCTGGTTTCGAATCTGTGGCTTGTCAAGACTTACATCGAGACCAAGCAGTATTCCAGGGCCATCGCCTTGATAGAGCAGCTTCAGGCCAAGGCCTCGAACATGAAGAAGGTGCCCAAGGAATTCCACCGTAACTTCAACCTCACCGTGGCCGACTATTACATTGCCACCAAGGATTACCGTAAGGCCATCGATTACCTGAAAGCGGGCATGTTGGAGACCAACGACCGCGACCTGCGGCTCCGCAGCATGTTCATCCTCGGCCAGATCTATACGGAACTTGGCGACGGCAGACGAGCCACCGAATGGTTCAAGAAGGTCATCAAGAGGAACCCCAAATACGAGATGCTTTTCGAGGCTAAGATGAATATGGCCAAGATGGGCTCGGCAGGCAATGCCAAGGAGCTTTACAAGATGCTCTACAAGATGCTCAACGAGACCAAGAACGAGGAGTATGTCGACCGTATTTATTACGCCATGGCTGAGCTGGCCATCAGGGAAGGCAATATCGACAAGGCCATCGGCTATTTCTGCCAATCGGTCTCAGCGGCTACCGCCAACCAGAACCAACGCGCCATTTCGGCCCTGAGGGTGGCCACCATCCTCTTCGATCGCAATGAATATGAGCTGTCGCAAGCCTATTACGATACGGCCGTCATGTCGATGAACAAGGAAAACTTCGAAGGATATGACAGCATCGTCAACATCTCCCAAACCCTGAACGACCTGGTTCTGAACCTGAAGGTGATCCGCGACCAAGATAGCCTTCTTAGGGTGGCCGATATGGATTCAGTAAGTCGTATTCAATTGATTGACAAGATTATAGCTGATGTCATCGAACAGGAAAAGTTGGAAAAGGAACGTCAAGAATACGAGGAACAACTGGCCATGATGGGCAGCAGCATCGGCAAGACGGAGGTTAAGGATGACGGCTCCAAGACCGGCGGCTGGTATTTCTATAACCCGGCCACGCTGAGGAGCGGCTTCAGTGAATTCTCCAAGAAATGGGGCATGAGGAAGTTGGAAGACAACTGGCGAATCTCCGACAAGCGCAATATCTCCAATGGCGGTTTGAGCGATGAGTTTGGCGGCGGCAGCGATGACGAAGAGGAGACCGAAAACGACTCGGTTTCAGCGGCCCTCACCAACCACGACAGGGGATTCTATCTGGTGGATCTGCCCTTTACCGACGAACAGAAACAGGAAGCCAACAGGCAAATCGCCGAGGCCTTGTACAACGTCGGATTCATCTATTTCAACCGACTCAACGACTATCCGCGTTCCATTGAGGCCTACGAGAAGTTGGACACCCGCTATCCCGACAACGAGAACGAGCTTCCGGCATGGTATGCCTTGTACAAGATGTATAAGGATGAGGATAACATGCCAAAATCGGACGATTACAAGAACCGAATCCTCAGCAAATACCCCGAGTCGAGCTATGCCAACTTCATCCTTGACCCCAATTATTACAAGAAACTCCTCGAAGACTCGCAGCAGGCTTCGGCACTTTATAACAAGACTTACGAGGCTTACCAACAGGGACAATACTACCGTGTAAGGATGAACGCTGAGCGCGGTCTTGAGCTCTATCCCACCGACACGGCCTTCGCACCGCGTTTCGCCTTGCTCGATGCCATCTCGCGTGGCCGTCTCGAGACGGTTGACACCATGGCTTACGCCTTGCTCAAACTGGTCAGGACTTATCCTTCCAGTAGCGTCCATGGCTATGCCATGACCTTGCTGCAAAACATCAATGAGGAATACCAACTGGGCATTGATCTGGCGGGTTTGTCGGATGCCAAGGGTGAAATTATCCAAGAGAAGCCCAAGTCGCCATACATCTACGCACCCGATACGAAACATCTGGTCGTCATCGTTTTCGATCCTAAGAAGGTGAGGACGGAGCCGCTGAAGGTGCGTCTCTCCGACTTTAACAAGAAGGAATACCGGTTCAAGACCTTCGACGTACAGACCATCCTGTTCAACGATGAATTCACGTTGATCTCACTGAGCGAATTCGAGAACGAACAGGCGGCCAACGACTACATCACATCGCTGTTCCTGACCGACTACGTGTTTGGCGGCCTTGACAAGACCCGCTACTGGGTGCTGCCTGTTTCGGTCGACAACTACGGTCCGTTCTACAAGGAAAAGAAGATTGATGAATACAAGGCATTTTTAGAAGAACATTCAAAAAAATAAGATATGGAATCTCCAGTAAAAAACTTAATTGGTAAGGACACACTCATCAAAGGTGACGTGGAGTCGAGTGGTGACATCAGAGTTGACGGACATCTCATTGGCTCGCTGAAGTCGAACGGCAAGATTGTCATTGGTCAAACTGGTCTGGTGGAAGGTGACCTGACCTGCAAGCAGGCCGAGATTTCGGGCGTGGTGAAAGGCGTCCTGAAATGCGAGGAACTCGCCTCCTTCAAGTCGACCGCAAGAATCGAGGCCGACATGGTGACCAAACAGCTCCTTATCGAGGTTGGCGCCGTTTTCACCGGCAAGTGCCAGATGTCGCAACCAACGATTCAACAGCCAAAACAGTAAGAATTCTAGATTGATTTTTTATGATAAAAGCTTTTGTTTTTCCTGGGCAGGGTGCCCAGTTTGTAGGGATGGGAAAAGACCTTTTCGACAGCTCGTCGAAAGCAAAAGACATGTTCAACAAAGCCAACAGGATCTTGGGATTCAAGATCACCGACATGATGTTTGACGGCACCGACGAGGATCTTCGCCAGACGAAGGTCACGCAGCCGGCCATCTTCCTTCATTCGGTCATCCTGGCTTCGGTGCTTGAGGACTTCGATCCCAGCATGGTGGCTGGCCATTCGCTTGGCGAGTTCTCGGCCTTGGTTGCCAACAAGGTGCTGACCTTTGAGGACGGTCTCCGGCTGGTTGCCAAACGTGCCAATGCCATGCAGAAAGCCTGCGAGATGCAGCCCGGCACCATGGCCGCTGTGATCGGTATGGAGGACAGCCAGGTGGAGAGCGTCTGTGCCGCAATTAAAGATACCGTGGTCGTCCCAGCCAACTATAACAGCCCTGGACAAATCGTTATTTCCGGTACCTTGGAAGGCGTGGAAAAGGCCTCGGAAAAGCTTCGTGAAGCAGGTGCCAAGCGCGTGCTGCCGCTGAAAGTGGGTGGTGCTTTCCATAGCCCGCTCATGGAACCTGCCCGTGTGGAATTGGCAGAAGCCATCAACGACACCAAGTTCGAATTCGGCATCTGCCCGATTTATCAAAATGTCACAGGTCAATCGGTCACCGATCCAGAGATCATCAAGAAGAACCTCATCGCCCAACTCACCTCGCCTGTATGCTGGACCCAGACCATGCTCAACATGATCGCCAACGGCCTCAACAGCGTGGTAGAAGTCGGTCCGGGCACGGTGCTCCAAGGTCTCTTCAAGAAAGTGGACCGTAACCTTGAAATGTCAAGCGCCGCCATCTGATGGAACGCAAGAACGGTTCCAACGGTTTTTTGATCTGTGTGCTCCTCGGTGTCATCATCGGCACCTTGACCTGCCTCATTAGCCAGGACGTCATGCTCAAGCGGCGTCCTAAGGTGATTGCTACGAGCAAGTTCGACGAGGTGATGTACTATATTAATAATATGTATGTCGATACCGTCAAGGCCGATGATTTGGAAGAAGAAGCCATTGTTGCCATGATGGAGGAACTCGATCCGCACAGCCAGTACATCTCGTTGGAAGAGTTCAACACCGTCAACGATCCGCTGCTGGGCAGCTTCGAGGGTGTCGGCGTGCAGTTCCGCATCGTCGAGGACACCATCGCCATCGTCAACGTCATCAAAGGCGGTCCTTCCGAGAAGGTCGGCATCCTGGCTGGTGACCGTTTCGTGTATGTCGACGACTCGCTGGTGGCAGGCATCAAGATCAAGAACGAAGGGGTGATGCGCCTGCTGAAAGGCCCCAAGGGCACCAAGGTGAAGGTCAAAGTCTTCCGCAGGGGTGTCGCCGATCTGCTTGAATACACCATTACCCGCGATGTCATCCCGACCTATAGCATCGATGTGGCTTACATGCTTGACGACGAGATAGGTTTCATCAAGTTGAGCAAGTTTTCGGCCACCACCTACAAGGAGTTTGTCAATGCCGCCAAGAAGCTCAAAAAGGAGGGGATGACCAAGCTGGTGTTTGACCTTCGTGGCAACGCTGGCGGCTATCTCCACGAAGCGGTCGATATCGCCGATGAGTTCTTGCCCAAGGGCAGCTTGGTGGTGTTTACCGAAGGTAGGATAAAGCCTCGGTTCACCTATTTTGCCCGTAAGCATGGCCAGCTTGAGAACATGCCTGTGGTGGTGCTGATCGACGGAGGCTCGGCCAGCGCCAGCGAGATCGTGGCGGGCGCCTTGCAGGACAATGACTGCGGCACCATCGTGGGACGGCGTTCCTTTGGCAAGGGCTTGGTCCAGGAGCAGATCATGCTCAGCGATGGCTCGGCCATCCGCGTCACGGTGGCGCGTTACTATACCCCTACGGGACGATGCATCCAAAAACCGTTCACCGGCGACAGGGAGGACTACCTGTTTGAGTCGTATGACCGTTACGAGAATGGCGAACTCTTCTCGGCCGACAGCGTCCACTTCGCCGATTCGCTGAAATACTACACGCCCAAAGGCAAGGTGGTGTATGGCGGCGGTGGCATCATGCCTGACGTGTATGTGCCACTTGTGGACGATAGCACGCAGTATTATTTCAACAAGATCGTCAACCTGGGCTTCCTGTATCAATATGCCTTCGATTATTGCGACAGCCATCGCCAGGAACTGAACAAATACAAGACGGTAGCCGATTTCGATCGATCGTTCCACGTTACCGATGCCATGTTCAACGCGCTAGTGAAGCTTGCCGAGGCCAAGGGCGTGAAAGGCAATGATCAGGAGAAACGGGTGGCCCGTAAGGAGACCGACATCCTTTTGAAGGCTTACATTGCTCGTGACTTGTTTGGCGAAGAGGGCTTCTACCCGATTTATCGCTCCATGGACGACGAGCTCCAGAAGGCTTTGGAGGTGCTGAAGTCCGAATGATCGTTTGGGTATCTTGAAAAAAAATACAATAATAATCGTCCGTAAATAGAAAATTTGTATTTTTGCAGCCCGATTTTTAGGCAAATGGAAAAGGAAAACGAATTCTTGATCCCTGTCAGCGGCCTGGCCCTTGGCGTCCATGACTACAAGTTCGACATCAAGGACGATTTTTTTGCCGACATGGACTACTCCGAGGTGAAACATGGAGCGGTGACAGTGGATCTGGAAGTGGTAAGGGAAGAGTTGATGATGACGCTGAACTTCCACATCGAGGGCAAGGTTGAGGTTCCATGCGACCGTTGCGCCGACGAGTTCATGATCCCGATCCAGAGCGAACAGGTGTTTTACATCAAGTTCGGCGCCGAACAAGTCGAGGACAACGACGACGTGGTCGTGGTGCCTGCTGAGGAGCACGCCTACGACATTCGTTCTTTGGTTTATGAATACATCATCCTGTCGATACCGATCCATCGGGTTCATCCCGAAGGTGAATGTAATCCGCAAGTGCTCGCACTCCTTTCTCACGACGAGGAACCCTCCGATGAGCAGGAAGTCACAACGGATCCACGGTGGGCGGCTTTGAAGGATGTCAAGATCGAAGATAATTAAACAACTGGTATTAACATTTTAAAATAAAAGTAAAATGGCACATCCTAAACGCAGACAGTCTCACACCAGAGGCGCAAAGAGAAGAACTCATTACAAGGCTGAAGTCCCTACCATCGCCGTTTGCCCGGTGACTGGTACCATGCACGTTTATCACAGAGCATATTATGTTGACGGCGACCTTTACTACAAAGGAAAACTCGTCATGGCAGCCAAGCAATAACGGATTTTTTTCATAATCTTTATATTGTTTTTCCCCACCAACCTAGTGCTGGTGGGGTTTTTTGTGCCTCACCCCCGACTAGAGACCTCACCCCCGACTAGAGACCTCACCCCCGACCCCTCTCCTCGGAGGAGAGGGGAGGGGAGGACACTACGGCCTGCTGGCAGCTATCGCCTGCTCGGCTGAATCGAACTCCAGCGAAAGCTCACTGTAATGATGTGCGTCGCTTGAAATAATCATCGGAACGCCCATTTTATGGGCTTCTGTCATCAGCCAAGGGGAAGGATAGAAGCCGTTGTAGCGTTTCTTGTAGATGCCTCGGGTGTTGATTTCCATGGTCAAGCCCTTCTGATGGATGAGATCGAGCGTCTCCAAAGCCAATTTGCGGTACCAGGGCTCGTCCTCATGGAAATACCGGTCGCGGTTATGCATCTTGATCTTGTCGAAATGCGCGATGATGTCGAACTCCTCATGCTCGATCATCTCGTTGGTCTGCTCAAAGAAACGCCTGACGCCTTTTCGGATGTCACCACCAAAGAATTTCATCAAGCCTTCGTCATAGATTTCCCACTTGGGACCATCGATGAACCAAAGCTCTTCGGGGTTGGCCGAGTTGCCTACCAGATGCACCCCGCCGATCACATAATCAAGGTGATACTTCTTCTTCGTCTCGGCAAAAGGCTCCGTCACTCCGGTGACGTAATCCGTCTCCAAGGCGCAATACAGTTTGATCTTGTCTTTGAATTCCTCTTTCAAAGCTGCGATCTCGGCCACATACTCGGACATTCGCTTGCTTTTCACCGCAAAGGTGGTCTCAAAAGGCAACGGTCCGTGTTCCGAGAATCCTAATGCCGTAAATCCCTGACGGATGGCTTCTTCCACATGTTCCCGTGGCGTTGACTTGCCGTCACTGTAAATACTATGTGTATGTAGGTTGTAGTTTTGCATTATTCTCAAAAAAACACTTCCAACTTCTAACTTCTAACAATCTTATAAACTTTATCCCCCCGTCTTACCACATCTTTCACTGGGATGGAACAAAGATCTCCTTTGACGGCTTGGGGCACGGGACCGTCATCCAAGCGGAGTTCACGGATGCTATCTTCATAAACGCCGGTGGTGGGACCGATGATCATGATGGGATCATCCAAGTTGAGGTCGTGAGTTTCCACACGGATTTCTGCGACACCAATCTTGCTGAAATAGTTGGTAACGGTGCCGATGAATTCCTTGGTTTGGGTAGCTTGCGAGCCGTATTGCTTCGACCACTCAAAGGTGCGGCGACCCAAGTAATAGCCATCCCAGAAGCCACGGTTGTAGACGCTCTTCAGGCGTTCCATCCAGGCATCAATCTTCTCTTGGGTGAAGGTGCCTTCCTGGATGGCCTTCACCGCTTCGTGATAGACCTCCACGGTCATCTTCGTGTATTCAGGCGAACGGCCACGGCCTTCAATCTTCAGCACTTCCACGCCGGCATCCAAGACACGGTCCAAGAAGGGTAGGGTACAAAGATCTTTCGGCGACATGATGTATTGGTTCTCCAAGGCCAACTCATAGCCTTCTTCGCGCTCCTTCACATCGTAACCGCGACGGCAAAGTTGCAAGCAAGCGCCCCGGTTGGACGACGAGTTGAAGAGGTCCTG
>JAGCPG010000063.1 GCA_017645245.1 Bacteroidales bacterium | reverse complement strand
TTATGGTGATGCAGCCGGCGATTTCTCCCCCTTGGGAGGCCTCACCGTGCAGGAAGTGAAAGCCATCGGCAAGGAACTCGGTTTGCCTATCGATTTGGTGGAAAAGACTCCTGCTGACGGCCTTACCGACAAGAGCGATGAGGACAACCTCGGCTTCACTTACGCCGTCCTCGACCGTTATATCCGTACTGGCGTCTGCGACGATCCGACCATCAAGGCAAAGATCGACGACAAGCACGTGAAGAATTTGTTCAAGCTTCAACCGATCCCCCATTTTGAATATTAAATAAAAATTGCTATCTTTGCGAATCTGAATTTGAATTATGCTTAATAAGGAAAACGTTACCGAAGTACTGAAAGATGTCATCTATTTCCCGAAAGGTGACAACATCATCGCCTTGAACATGGTGGACAACCTCATGGTGAATGAGAACGGCATCCGTTTCGACTTGATCGTGGAAAAGGCTGACGACCCAAAGAATGAGATTTTGGTCAACGCCGCCAAGCGTACCCTGACGGGCGTGTTTGGTGAGGTTGAAATCGATATCAAGGTGAAGGAGGAGGCGACAGCCCTCTCCAAAGTGAAACATATCATCGCCGTGGCATCAGGCAAGGGCGGCGTCGGCAAATCGACCGTGGCGGCCAATTTGGCCATCGCACTGGCCCGCGCCAACCAACGCGTAGGCTTGATCGACGCTGACATCTACGGCCCCTCGGTGCCGATGATGTTCGGCGTGGAGGATGAACGTCCCGTTTGCTACGAGAAAGACGGCAAGACGGTGATGCTGCCCGTGGAGAAATATGGCATCAAACTGCTCTCCATCGGCTTTTTCGTGGATACCGACCGTCCGCTGATCTGGCGTGGTCCCATGGCCACCAGCGCCCTCAACCAGCTGATGACCGAGACCCTATGGGGTGAGCTTGATTGGATGGTGGTTGACATGCCTCCGGGCACTGGCGACATCCAGCTGACGCTGGCGCAACAATATAAGGTTTCGGGTGCCGTCATCGTGACCACTCCGCAGAAGGTGGCCTTCGCCGACGTGCTCCGCGCCGCCATGATGTTCAAGGAAGAAGCCCTGCAGATCCCGATCTACGGCTTGGTGGAGAATATGGCATACTTCACGCCCTCCGACATGCCCGAAAAGAAATACTACATCTTCGGCAAGGAAACTGGCAAGCAATTTGCAGATCAGCTGAATGTGCCGCTGCTGGGCCAGATCCCGATCGTGGAGAAGATCGCCGAGAGTGGCGACAACGGCACACCCCTGGCATTGGATGGCGACTCGCCAGTGGCCAAGGCTTTCGACCAAATCGCCCAATCAATTTTAAAAGCTTGATCGTCTATGGATAAGGAATTTTTGGAAAAACGGGTAAAGAACATTCTGGAACAGGTCCGTCCCTATCTCCAGGCGGATGGCGGTGACGTAAACTTCGTGGAACTGACCGACGACATGGTGGTGATGGTGGAACTGACTGGCGCCTGCGGCAGCTGTCCCTACAGCACCATGACCCTGAAAAACGGCATTGAGACCGTGATGAAGAAATCCATCCCTGAGATTAAAGCAGTGGAACAAATTCAATAATCATTCATAAAAACTAAACACTATGAAGAAAAACTTACTTTCAATTTTTGCTTTGGCAGTGCTGATGATCGTTTCGGTGGTCGGCCGTGCCCAAACGACCTACACTCGTGTCAACTCCGCTTCGGAACTCGAGGCCAGCGCCCAGTACATCCTTGTGGGTTTTGACAACGACGGCAATGCCTATGCCATGGGTTACCAAAAAACCAACAACCGTCATGCGCTACTGATCAGTGAAGATGGTGGCACCGTCACTACCACTGTGGCTACTGACGCTTCCTCCCAGACTGAGCCTTTTGAGTTCACGCTCTTCATTTTCGATGGCAACTGGGTGATCAACGATCCTCTGAACAACGGTTATCTCTGCGCTCCTGGCGGCGGCAACTACCTGAAGACCCAGACTGATATTACCGACAACAGCAAATGGACCATCACCGACCACGAAGAAGGCGGTATGGTACCTGTGAGCAATGCCTCTGTGGAGCAGAACATCATGCGTTACAACATCACTTCAACGCTGTTTGGCTGCTACAAATCTTCATCAAATATTAACGCTGGTGTCTATTTCTACAAGGCTGGCGGCGCTCCTGTCATCCATCCTGAACCGAGCAACTATCCCACCAACTTTGTCGCTTCAGCCGATGGCGTTGACGTCACCCTTACCTGGACCGATGCCACAGGTGCCCAACTTCCTTCCAAGTACTTGATCGTCGGTTCCACTGGCAACATCACCGTTCCCACTGACGGACAACCGGTCGCTGACGGCAATTTGACCAAGAATGTGAACTATGGCGTTCAAACCTTCACCTTCACCGGTCTCACAGGCGGCGCCACCTATCATTTCGCCATCTTCCCCTATACCAATAGCGGCGAGAACATTGACTATAAGACCGATGGCAGCTATCCAACAGCCAATGTTACCTTGCAAAACGTTTACTATTTTGTGAACGAAAACTTCGCCAACGACCTCGGCGCATTCACGGCCATTAATGTTGCTGGCGAGCAAGAATGGCATCAGGGCTCTTATCAAAGCACGACCTACGCCAATATGAACGGCTATGCCGGTGGCGCCTACTATCAGAATGAGGACTGGCTCATCACTCCTGCCATTGAGGTTGGAACCGGCACTTGGGCAGAATTGAGCTTTGAGTTCCGTTCAGCCATGAAGTTTGACGGTGATCCTCTTACCGTTTGGGTTTCAACGGATTACGACGGAGCTGGTAACCCCAATAACTTTACCTGGTCGAACATTACCAGTAACTTCCAATTCTCGGAAGGCAACTATACATGGGCCAATTCCGGCGCTTACGTGATGTCTGATCCTCAGCCGGCCACCTACTATTTCGCATTCAAGTACACCTCCACGGATGCTGCTGCTTCCTCATGGGAGATCACCGATGTGAAAGTGATGGGAAGGGAAACGGTTTCAGTTGACGAGCACTCGATCCAGACCATCAGCGTTTATCCGAATCCCGCCAAGGATGTCGTCACGATCAACCTCGTGAACGATGCTCAAGTGAGCATCTTCGACATCACCGGCCGTATGGTCAGCACCATGAACATGACTGCCGGCCAAGGCCAGTGTCAGGTTGCCAACCTCGAAAACGGCGTCTATTTCCTGAACGTCCGTTATGCCGACGGCAAGAAGGAAGTCGCCAGATTCGTTAAGTTTTAATGCGTAAGATCTGTCTTATCGCAATCATCCTTGTCTCCGCCTGTTGTGGCTATGCCCAACAGGTGGAGACATCGCGTTTTGAGGTCAACCGTTGGTCGAAAAACCAAGGTTGCCTGTTTGAATCGTTTGGCGATGAAGGCGGTATGATGGCGTATGAGACCGAGAAGACCGACGAGGAAAAGAACCGCCTGTGGAGCTTTGTTACGCTCGATACCAGCCTCTATGAGCAGCGTGTCGACATGATTCCATTGCCCGACAAACTGAAGGTTTTCGATTCCAAGAGTTCCGAGACCTGGGCAGTATTCATCTTCGTGGAAGAAAAAGTCGTCCGTTCCGATTCGCTTGTCTTTTATGCGGTGACCTACCATCGTGCCGATCAGGAATTCAATACCTTTTCAGGCAAATTGCCTGAAAAGACCTTGCTGCAATCCATCGCCTTGATTGATGGCACTTTGATGATTTCGGTCAACTACAGGACGGGCAACGGTTTTCTGGTGCAATACGACTTGGATCGCCACACCCAACGGACCATCACTCCCGGTATCGGCAACGACTTCGTCATGTTTCAGTTCACGGCGTTTCCCGAAGAGCGTGTCTTTGTGCTCGCTGCCCGAGAGTTCGTTGAGAAACACTATAGTGCCACCACATTTCAGGTGTATTCGCAAGCAGGCAACCTGTTGCAGACGCATCGCTTCGAGAACATGGATGAAGCGGGATTGGGTCGTCTGTGCTTCGCTTTCGACGATCAGCGCCAGCTGACAGTGTTTGCCACTTTGGAGCGAAAGGGAAACAAAAAGGTGAGTGTGGAGGGCATGGCCGAGGACTTCAGCAAGATCGCTGTAGGCGTCATTTGGATCAAGTTTGCTTCAAGCGGCGTGATCAATAAGACCTACCTCTTCAAGAACCTGCCTGAGATCGAAGGCGCCTTGACCCCTTCCGACCGAATCCGCGTGAAGGAGGAAATGCTGAAGATGCAACAAGGCAAAAAGCGGGAGAAAGGGGAGATCACCTTCCAATTTTATGCCCCAAGGTTGGTGAAATATGGCGACAATCAAGTGTTTGTGGCCGAGGCGTTCCAACCGATTTTCCATACCGAGACCCGCATGGACTATAGCTTTTATGGCTCCTTTCCCATCACTTACACCGTTTTTGACGGCTACGATTTCTTCAGCGAGATCCTGCTGGCCTTCGATCAAGACGGGACGTTGCAATGGTACAACTCGGTATGTTTTGAGAACGACCTGACGGAACAACTTTTTGCCCATGCTTCGGAAGCGGTTTGCCATGACGAGTTGGTGGTGACTTCTCCTTACCACAACACCTTGCGTTACGAGGTGTTTGACAACGATGGCTCTCGGTTGCTGAACCAACAGATTGCCCCGTTGGATTTCCTCTATGGCACCGATTCGTTTGAGGATGAGTATGATGCGGGCATTGACAAGTGGTACGGTGACCGTTTCCTGGTTCACGGATGCCAGATCATCCAGAATCCAGCGTTGCGCAATACCATGAGGACCGTTTTTTACGTCCAAAAAGTCCTGTACGAGTAATGTTTTTGAGTTACCTGCGATATCTCCTGAAGCGGAAGAATGAATACCACATCCATTCCCCTTTCGTGTACAAGCTCTATACCGAGGTGATCCGTGGCGATCATCCTGAAGCCTTGAAGGAGCTAGGTATCGACAAGACTGAAACGTTGGCCGAAGGAGCTTTCCCTCAAAAGGACGAGTCAGTGATGTACATGATGAATGACATTCACAAAAACAAGCAAAAAGAGGCCTTTTGGAATACGATTTGCGGCCAACCCGACGTTACCTTGACGATCGATCTTTACGACAAGGGCTTGGCTTTTTATCGTGAAGGCATGGAAAAACAAAACTTTATTTTAAGAAGATAGAAGTCAGAAGAAAGAAGTCAGAAGCTATGAAGAATATAACTTATACTAAAACGGGCGATGCTGGCACAACCTCTTTGGTTGGAGGTCGGCGCGTGCCCAAATATGATGATAAAGTGGAGGCTTACGGCACTGTGGACGAGCTGAGCGCTTACATCGGCGTGCTGTACGATCTGGATGGTGTTTCGGATGCCATCCGTGAGACTTTGAGCGTGATTCAGAACAAGCTGTTTACCTTGGAGTCGCATTTCGCTATGGACAAGGACACGGAGATCGCCAAGATGATTCCCGTGTTGGAGGATGAGGACGTGGCCTTTTTGGAGCGTCACATCGACGCGATGAACGCCGAGTTGCCCGTGTTGCGTGCTTTTGTCATTCCGGGAGGCAACATGCGCTCGTCGGTGAGCCATGTGTGTCGAACGGTGTGCAGGCGGGCTGAGCGTCAGGGATGGCGTTTGGCTTCGCACGATGAAGTGGATGCTATTGATTTGAAGTATTTGAATCGGCTTTCCGATTATTTCTTTGTTTTGGCGCGTTATTTCGATTTTCTATTGAAAAACGATGAAAAGTGCTGGGATTCAAATAAATAGAAACTATTAAAATTATTTATCAAAAACACTTGCTATTTATCTGAATAGCTGTATTTTTGCACCCTCAAATTTAATCTGTAGAAACTATGTATTGGACACTGGAATTAGCATCGAAATTGGAAGACGCTCCGTGGCCTGCAACGCGTGATGAGCTGTTGGATTGGGCCTTGCGTACGGGGGCTCCGCAGGAAGTGATTGAGAACCTTCAGGAGATTGAAGACGAAGGTGATGTTTACGAACGCATCGAGGACTTATGGCCCGATTACCCCACGAAAGACGACTTTTTCTTCCACGAGGA
>JAGCPG010000062.1 GCA_017645245.1 Bacteroidales bacterium | reverse complement strand
TACCTGTTCTCCATCTTCGGCGTGAGGATCGGAAACGTGTTCTGCTCGAAATTCGAGAAGTCGGCGGGGATCGTCGGAGGTATCATATTGATTCTCATTGGCTTGAAAATCCTATTGGAACATCTCGGCATGATTTAGTCATTTTTTTCTTGCGTTATTCGAAAAAATCGTATCTTTGCAGTCTGAAAGTTTCGGGATGTAGCGCAGCCCGGTAGCGCGCTTCGTTCGGGACGAAGAGGCCGCAAGTTCGAATCTTGTCATCCCGACTTTTTTTGAAAACGAGAGAGATTTTTTTTCATGCCGAACCTGTATATCATATCAGGCTGTAATGGTGCTGGTAAGACTACTGCGTCGATGACGGTGTTGCCCGAGACACTGCAATGCCGTGAGTTCGTCAATTGCGACGAGATCGCCAAGGGTCTTTCCCCACTCAATCCAGAGGGAGCCTTGCTTCCTGCTGCCAAGCTCATGCTTTCTCGTATCAAAAAGCTTATCGCCGAGGATGCCGATTTCGCCATCGAGACCACCTTGGCCACCAAATCGTATCATGCTCTTGTTCAAAAGGCCCAGGAAAAGGGCTACAACACTCATCTTATCTATTTCTGGTTGCAGAGCCCCGAACTTGCCCTGAAGCGCGTTGCCGAAAGGGTGAAAAACGGAGGTCATAACGTTGAGGAGGCTGTCGTCCGCCGCCGTTATGTCACGGGCATCCGCAATCTGTTCAAACTGTATTGCCCCGTGGTGAATTACTTCATCTTGATCGACAACTCGGTCATGCCCCGTGAGGTGATCGCCGAAGGGAATCACGATGCGGTTCAGGTTTACAATGAAGAAAAATTTAAAATGATCAGACAATATGACAACAGTAAAAGTGAATGCTAAAAAAGACGAGGTCTCCCCGTTGACCAAGCAATTGATGTGCGGCCTCGACGTCTCCTTCCGACGCCTGGTGATCCTGCGCAGCCGACATAACGGCACCATGTGCTTTTGCGATGAAAAAGGCAACATCTATACTGTTAAGGCAAAAGACGTGAAAACCTTGATGGGTGCTTGATGCCCTTGCTATATTTGATGAATAAAAAAACGCTCTCTTTGACGCTGCTATGTCTATTGTGGATGGCGGCGTTCAGCCAATCTGATCAACAACCCGAAACTGATCCAATTATCACCAACCGCATCAGCCAATGGCAGGACCTGAAATTTGGCTTCATGATGCATTGGGGAATGTACGCCCAATGGGAAGTCGTGGAGTCGTGGTCCATCTGCAACGAGCCTTGGATCAACCGCAATGGCGCTGATTATTACCAATATAAGGTTGATTACCAGAATCTTAACAAAACGTTCAACCCCAAGAACTTCGATCCTGCGAAATGGGCTGAAGCTGCCAAAGATGCCGGCATGAAATATGTGGTCTTCACCACCAAGCATCACGATGGATTCTGTATGTTCGACACCAAGGAAACGACCTATTCCACGGTGGATCCGTCGTGTCCGTTTTCAAGCAATCCCAAGGCTGACATCACTGGCGCGGTGGTGGATGCCTTCCGCGAAAAGGGCTTCTGGACGGGACTATACTTCTCCAAACCTGACTGGCATTGCGACGACTATTGGGCACACGAATGGGCCACACCCGACCGCAATGTGAATTACGACCCAACGGTACACCCTGAGCGTTTCAAAAAATACAAGGATTTCACTTTCAGGCAAATCCGTGAGCTCACGCACAACTATGGCGACATCGACATCCTCTGGTTGGATGGTGGCTGGGTGCGCCCCGAGTGGAGCGTGAACGACGAAACGCGCCCATGGCTGGGCTGCCAAGGCTACATTCAGGACATTGACATGCCTACGGTAGCCGACATCGCACGCGAAAACAACCCCGACCTCATCATCGTCGACCGTTCGGTGGGAGGGAAGTATGAGAACTATCAAACGCCAGAGCAACAGGTGCCAGATTCATTATTGCCATATCCTTGGGAGACCTGCATGTCGATGGGCAATTCATGGTCGTACGTTTCCACCGACACTTACAAAAGCACTAATAAACTCATCCATTTGCTTTGCGATATCGTGGCTAAAGGCGGCAACTTCCTGTTGAACGTGGGTCCCGATGCCGACGGCAACCTACCCGACACGGCCCTGCTTCGCATGAAGGAGATCGGTGCGTGGATGAAGGTGAATGGCGAAGCCATTTATGGCACCCGTCCCATCTATCCCTTTACCTACGGCAAGTTCCGCTTCACCCAGAAAGGCAATAAGGTCTATGCTATCTTCCTCTTGGATGAGCAGGAAAGTCCCGTGCCGGATACCTATTGGTTCGAAGCTCCCTTTGATCTGAAACTCGGTAAGATCAAGGTCTTGGGCAGCAAAAAGAAAGCCTCCCTTTTCAAGGAGGCTGATGGTCGTTACCGTATCGACTTCCCGAATACGTTCGAGATACCTCATTCAGTGGTTTTCGTGTGTACGAATGCGGTTTAACATTTCGGCATTCCAGGAGGCATCGCCAGGTAGTTGGTAACGCATGTTGCCTGTTGACGATGGGGTGAAGATGGTTTCGGCATGGTCGGTGAGTGTTTTTTTTCGGGGTTTTGATTGATTTGAAAACTAATTTGCCTAAGCAAATTTAAAAATTTGCTTGCTTCAAAATTATTCCCAACTCCCCGAACTGAATATTTTGCAGATTCTGAAACTGATTTTGCAGATTCTGAAAGTCGAAAAGATCCTTAAAGGAAATATGCAAGATAAGCCGGAAGATATTTTAAGTTGCCGTCTTTGAAATAGTCTTTCGAGTGTGACAAACAAACCTGTGTCGCCAAATCAGAAAAGTGTAAATTTTTTGCTATTATATTTCGGAAAAGTGTATTTTTGCAGGGTTATTTCTAACGGAAAAGTGTATGCTTAGGAGAAAAATTCAATCAAAAATCATTGATTATCTGGAAAATGGGTCAAATAAAATTCTGGTCTTGAACGGTGCCCGACAGATCGGCAAGTCGTATATTATCCGCCACGAGGGGCAGCAACGGTTTGAAAACTATATCGAAATAGACCTGATTGAGGATAAGAAAGGCGACCGTGTGTTTGAGGGAACCCGAAACAAGGAGGATTTCTACCTTCGCCTGAGCACAGTTGCTGGTGACAAGATGAAGGAAAAGGAAAACACTCTTGTCTTCCTTGACGAGATTCAAGCATATCCCGAAATGTTGACCCTATTGAAGTTTCTCAAGCAGGACGATAGGTTTACCTATATCGTGAGCGGTTCTCAACTTGGCATCGCCTTGGATCAAACGCTTTCCAAGCCAGGCGGAAAGGTTGAGGTGTTGAAGATGTATCAACTGGATTTTGAGGAGTTTTTATGGGCTAACAATGTCGGCGAAGAGTTTATCGACCACGCCCGTAAATGCTTTGAACAGAAAACTGCCCTATCGGAAGCGCTTCATAGTCGGATGATGGAACTTTTCAAGCTGTATCTTCTGGTGGGTGGTTTGCCCGATGCCGTGAATGCTTTCATTGAATCAAGAAACATTGTAAGAGTTAGAAGCGCTCAGGAAGAGGTGTATAATCTTTATAAAGGCGATGCAAGCCAATACGACAAGGAGCACAAGCTGAAAATAGAGCGCATTTACGAACTGGTGCCTTCCTATTTGGAAAACAAGAAGAAGCGTGTCAGATTCAAGCAGATTGAGGACAAGGCACAGGCTCGCGCGTCACAATATCAGGATGAGTTCGAATACCTTGTGAAAAGTGGCATCTGCAACGAGGTCAAGGCCATATCCAATCCAAAGTTTCCTTTGGTGGAATCTGAGAGCAAGAACCTGCTAAAACTCTATCTGAATGATGTGGGCTTGCTTACGAGGCTGCTCTATCAATACAACATCTCGGCCATAATGGAAGAACAGAAGAGCATCAATTTGGGCACTGTTTATGAGTTGGTAGTTTGCAGCGAGCTGTCGGCTCACGGTTTTCCGCTGTTCTATTACGACAATAAGAAAAAGGGCGAGGTGGAGTTTCTGGTTAATGATTTCGACAGCTTGTCGGTCGTTCCTATTGAAGTGAAGTCAGGCAAAGATTATGATTTGCATGCTTCGCTTGACACTTTTGTGGAGACTCCCGATTATAGCATCCAACAGGCTATAGTGCTTTCAAACGAAAGGGAGATTAGGCAACAGGGAAAGATTGCCTATCTCCCGATCTATTTCGCTATGTTTTTGCGGCCTTCAACGCCGCCTGACAAGGTTATGATCGCCTAGTGTTTTCCCGTCTCTTCAAGGCGTAAACCGCGCCGAAGCCGATGAGCAGTAGTACGCCGCCACCAAGGGGAGCTTCGCTGTCAGTGTTCGTTCCGTGATACTGGGGAAGCATCAGTGCGGAGCCGCCTGTTCGGTCATACGCATCATATTCGTAGCCTCTGCCCAAGCTCCCCGTGCAACCGCGCACAGCAGGGCGATGATAAGTAATAGTTTTTTGCGGAGTGCCGGAAATTTAGTGTCTACTTTTTGAAGCTGATACAGCTCGGAACTTTTTTAGCAAAAAGTGCATTGAAAAATGTCGGCAAAATAGGTAAAAGTGACTTGGAAAAAAACGAAAAATTGGTAAAAGTGCCTTGGAAAAAATCAAAAAAAGTTGTAAAGTCGTTAGAAGGGGGGATTTAAAGGAGCCATCTACGAGAACCTAATGGCCGACACTCTGATTAAGAAAGGTCAGAGTTTGTATTATTTCCAGAAGGAATCAGGACTTGAACTGGACTTTTTGATTAGATATAAAGGAGAATGTGTTCCGGTGGAGGTGAAGGCGAAGTCAGCTCAAGCAAAAAGTGTGGCGACAGTGAGAAAGCATCCTGAAAAATATGGGGTGAAGCATTTCATTAAATTCGGCGACTATAATGTGGGGCGTGAGGGCGATTTGCTGACGCTGCCTACTTATATGCAGTTTTTGTTGGATCTGGAACCTGAGGAGATTGTGCTGGAGGAGATTGATTTGGAGGATTTGACAAAGTTGGCGAAGGAGATGAAGAAATAGGGAATCTTCGCATTCAAATTTTGCAGATTCTGAAAATGAAATGCGTCTCCGTAGGAAAACCTAATTAATTTTAGAAAATAGTTGTATGATATAGGACAAAAAACTAATTTTGCCTTTGATTTCGTGTAGAAAACATACACCTGTAAACCTTGATTTCGTGTAATTATTCGTCAATCCAAACCTTGATTCCGTGATGAAAAGAAAAATCTACGACCAGCTTCTCCTTTGGAAAAACAAGCGCAAAGGCAAGTCAGCCATGATGATAGAAGGCGCCCGTCGTGTGGGCAAGAGCTACATTGTGAAAGAGTTTGCCCAAAATGAATACAAAAGCTACATCCTCATCGACTTCTTCAAGGTAGGCGACGACATCAAGGATCTGTTCAAAAATTACAAGGACAATCTCGATATGCTCTTCACCTATCTGAGCACATATTACTCCACCCGGCTCTATCCCCGTGAATCAATCATCGTCTTCGACGAAATCGAGTTCTGCCCGGCTGCCCGTGCCGCCGTCAAGTACTTGGTGGAAGATGGCCGGTACGACTACCTGGAAACCGGCTCCCTGCTGGGCATGCAGATGAGCACGAAGAAAAAGCGGAAAAAAGGTGAAAAGAAGGAAGACTACCTCGTCCCCTCCGAAGAAGAGTGCATCGTAATGCACCCGATGGATTTCGAGGAGTTCCTGTGGGCGTTCGGCGAGGAAAACCTGATGGATTTTGTCCGAATGAAGTTTGCCGCCACGGAGTCCATGGGCCAATCCATGCACCGCAAGCTGATGGACTATTTCCGCCTTTACATGATTATCGGCGGCATGCCCCAAGCCATTTTGGAATATCTCGACACGAAGTCGTTTGAGGATGTTGACCGTGTGAAGCGTCAGATCCTTTACCTTTACAACAAATGCATCGAACAATATGCCGGCGTTCATGCCGCCAAGGTGAAGGCCATTTACGATGCCATCCCTGGTCAGCTTCAGTTGCATGAACACAAGTTCCAGCTCTCTGACCTAAAAAAAGACGCTCGCTTCCGCGACTACGACAGCTCTTTTTTCTGGCTTCACGATTCCAAAATAGTGAACCTTGCCTTCAACACTACCGAACCCAGCATTGGCCTGGGCCTGAAACAGAGCGACAATTCCCTTAAGTGCTACATGAACGACACTGGTCTTATGATCAGCCACGCCTTCGATGAACGGGGAATTGTCTCCGAACAGCTCTACCAAAAAATCCTGAAGGATAAGCTGGAGGTCAACGCGGGCATGTTGATGGAAAACATCGTCGGTCAGATGCTCACCGCCCTTGGCTGCAAACTGTTTTTCTACTCCAACGCTTCAAGGGAAAACAAAGAAGACCGTATGGAGATTGATTTCCTTATCTCGAAAAAGGCCATCACCAGCCGCCACAACATTTCGCCCATCGAGGTTAAGTCGTCACCTAGATTCACCACCTCCTCCTTGGAGAAGTGCATCAAGAAATACTCCTCTCATCTGTCACAAGCCTACATTGTTCACACCGGCGACCTTGAAAAAGATGGTGACTGTCTCTACATCCCGCTTTACATGGTGCCCGTTGTGAGATCTTAATCTTTCAAGCACCCAATAGGCACGACAAACACCCCGTCTTCACGGCGGTAGGCATACATTCCCACGCCCACCAGCACCATCATGAACGACGGCTCCTTCATCTTCTCCGTGTCAATCTTGCCTGCAAGATCCAATAATGATGCTGCGCCTTCATTGATAAGATCGTCGCCGCCCAGCTTTATCTCAACCAAGCCATAACGACCATCCCTCAGATGCACCACAGCGTCACATTCCAGACCGTTCTTGTCCCTGAAGTGATACACCTTGCCGTTGAGTGCCTCGGCGTAGGCTCGTAGGTCTCGCACGGCCAGCGTCTCAAACATCAACCCGAAGGTGTTCAAGTCGTTCACCAAGTCGCGAGGGCCTATGCCTAATGCAGCGGTGGCAATCGATGGGTCGGTATAATACCGCGTGTCGCTCGTCCGTATCGCCGTCTTGCTCCGCAAGTTAGGATTCCATGCCTCGCTGTCCTCAACCACAAAAATCTCTTTCAAAGCCTTGATATATGATGCGATGGTGTCTTCCGACAAAGCGTCCGACTCATTCGCTATCAAGTCTGCCCTGATGGTGCCACACGATGCCTGGCTGCCTTGGTTACGCGCTAATGAGCGCAACAGACGGCGAACCCTAACGGGGTCGCGCTCCACACCGTCCACCTTCGAAATATCACGTTTCTCAACCGCTTCCACATAGTCAAACGCCTGGTCTAAGGCTATCTCGTTTTCCATGTCAACCGCCAATGGCCATCCTCCGCGGCAGGTCAGGAAAGCCAGTCGATCAATGTCCATATTGTTGATAGCGCCAACTTGGTCGGGTGAATCGAACAATTCAGCCAACGACACCTCACCAGTTGATTCTTGCGACTCCCACAAGCTCATAGGCCTCATTCTGAGCCATCCAATGCGTCCTGTTCCTGAGTGAACCACTTTGCTCATGTCAGCAGGAACTGCAGAGCCTGTCAGAATAAATTGACCCAGCGGACCATGGTCTGACTCAAAACGAATGCTATCCCAAAGTTGAGGAGCAATTTGCCATTCGTCGATAAGCCGGGGGAACTCTCCTTTCAACAACAGTTTCGGATTCAGTGATGCCATTTTGATGTTTTGATCCACCATTCCAGTTTCTGTCATATACTTAACGCTTTTGGCAATCTGCTCTGCTGTAGTGGTCTTTCCGCACCACTTAGCGCCCTCGATGAGCACAGCCCCTTTGCCCGCTAACTTACGCACTAACAGCCTGTCAGCTATTCTTTTCTTATAAGTCTTATCCATACTTTTTTATTTGAATTTTGACGCAAAAGTACGAAAATTCTTTTTACATTCACCCACTTGGCCAAAAATCGTTCACCCATTTGGCCAAAATTTATTCGCCCGTTTGGCTAAATATCGTTCGCAAAAACGGAAAAGCGGAAAGCCGTTGCCGACTCCCCGCTTCATCATAGGAATTCTTGCTTCTTACTTCTTTCTTCTCCTCATCGCATATGCCGCCCCGAAGCCGATGAGCAGCAGCGCACCGCCGCCCAATGGGGCCGACTCATCGTTGGTAGTGCCGTGCGATCCGGGCAAGTTGATCATGGGACCTTCGCCTTCACGGGTGCCGTATTCATAGTCCATGTCCCTGCTTGGACCTTTGCCGAACAGGCCGCCGTTTTGG
>JAGCPG010000061.1 GCA_017645245.1 Bacteroidales bacterium | reverse complement strand
TTCCGGCACCGGCTTGTATGGCGGCTGCCAGGGCTTCGTAAGAGCCCACGGGAGCCATAATCTCAATGTTTTTCTTCAATGCTTATTTCTTCAAGAATTTCTGTGTGGCGACGCGACCGTCCTTCATGGTGGCTTTCAGCAGGTAGCTGCCCTTGGCGAGATTGCTAACGTTGATGGATTCAAAACCATTGTCGATGCTCATCACCAGACGGCCGTCGATGCTATAGATCTCCACCTGGGTCATGTCGCCGTTGAGGTTTAGGGTCTCGCTGACGGGATTGGGCCAAATTGCAACGGAATGGTTGCTGAGCTCATTTACGCTAGTGTTGGCGGAGTAATAGTAATCCGAGGTCTCTTGTTCATTGTAAGTATTAGTAACGGTCATCTTCAATATTTTGTTGTAGTAGTTTTCAACATCATATAATAATGTTATTCCTGCAACATTTCCAATAGGAACGGTGACGTCGTATTCGAGATCCGTTACTTCATCAAGTTGCCATTCGGTTTCATAGTTGTAATCGGTCATTTTGATCACATTGTCGTGGTCGTCGTATTCATACTGTGTTCTCCAACTATACTGCATCTCGTCGAATTCGTTATAGATATCGCTTTGGATTTCTTCTTTGACATTGCCATTGTCGAAATAGATGTACTCGGTCATGTTGGCGGGAATCCAGCCTTTGCTGTAATCGTCCCAGTAGGAGTATTCCGTCTTGGTGCAAAGGCGTTGGTCGTTGTATTCCCATGTGCTCTGAGCATCAAGTTCCATTTCTTGGGTCCAGTAATCCCAATTGTAAAACAGGCAAAGCGTGGGAAGGCCATCAAAATAGGTGTATTCTTCTTTTTGCATTTCATACCAGCTGTTGGTTTCGTCATCCCAACCGTACATATGGATGTCACTTACGCCATCGTTATTATAGAAGTAGGTCATCTTGTGGATTTCCACCCAGTCATTATCGACTTTTGAGAATATGTGTTCCGCAGTGATGCGTCCTTCGGAGTCATAGTCAATGGTCATTTTGCTTCCATATTCCTCAAACCCGACTTCGGTTCCAATAATAGAAATAATACGGTTTTGGGCATCGTAACCATAGTCAGTGATTCTGGAGAGGTACCAGCCTTCGTTCATGTTATACTCCTTGAACTGAGTGCAGTTAAGCAGGTTGTCATAGGTAAGTTCTTGCTTTTGCCCATAGGAATACACCACGCTGTCAAGCTTCTCGGTATACCATAAAGCATCGCGGTTGAGTTGTTCGACTTTTTTTGCTTTTTCCTTAAGCATGTCAAAGGTTGTCGGTTCATTGTTCTTCTGTGCCATCACAGGCATCATGCAGCAAATCAAGGCTGCGAAAAGTAAAGTCTTTTTCATGGTGAATATTGTTAGTTGTTGAACATTTATTTTTCCAATCTCTTGTTCAGCGCCTCGGTCTGAGCCTCGTAGCCTTTCTTGCCGAGCAGGGCGAACATGTTCTTCTTATAAGCCTCCACACCGGGTTGGTCGAAGGGGTTCACCTCGAGCATATAGCCGCTCAGGGCACAACCCATCTCGAAGAAGTAGATCAGCTGGCCGAGCACGTAAGCCGAGATTTCAGGGATGACGATGCGGATGTTGGGCACGCCGCCGTCCTCGTGGGCGAGCATGGTTCCCAGTTCAGCCTTGTGGTTGACTTCGGAGATGCGTTTACCGGCGATGTAATTAAGTTGGTCGAGGTCCTCGTTTTCCATGGGGATGCGTAGCTCGTGGTCGGAGTTCTCTACCGAAATCACCGTCTCAAACAGGTTGCGGATGCCGTCTTGGATGTATTGACCCATGGAGTGGAGGTCGGTGCTGAAGGTGACCGAGGCGGGGAAGATGCCCTTGCCGTTCTTGCCGTGGCTCTCGCCGTAGAGTTGCTTCCACCATTCGCTGAAATACACCAGCCGAGGCTCATAATTTACCATGATCTCATTGGTCTTGCCCATGCCGTAAAGGATGTGGCGCACCACGGCGTATTCCGACACGAAGTTGCCGTTCAAGGTGGGGTTGTTCTTGCACAGCTTCTCGATCTCGATGGCACCAGCGATGAGCTTGCGGATGTCGATGCCCGCCATGGCGATGGGCAGCAGGCCCACGGGAGTCAACACGGAGAAACGGCCGCCTACGTCATCGGGGACGATGTAGGTCTTGTAGCCCTTTACGTTGGCCAGCTGTTTCAAGGCGCCACGGGCCTTATCGGTGATGGCGATGATGCGCGAAGCGGCTTCCTGATCGCCGTATTTATTAATAATGTGTTGCTTCAGGATGCGGAAGGCAATGGCCGGTTCAGTAGTGGTTCCCGATTTGGAGATCACCGCCAGCGAATAGTCCTTCTTGTCGAGGATGGCCATGAGCTCCTGGAGATAGTCCTCGCTCATGTTGTGGCCGGCATACACCACCAGAGGCTTGGCGTCGGTCAACGGTGCGAAGTGGTTTTGCAGGGCCTCGATGACGGCACGGGCACCCAGATAGGAGCCGCCGATGCCGATAACGACGAAGATCTCTGATTTTTTGCGCAACATGGCAGCGGTTTGCTCGATGTCGGCGATCAGGCTCTCGTCGATTTCCGAGGGCAGGTTGACCCACCCGAGGAAGTCGTTGCCGGCTCCAGTGCGGTTGTAAATGGTGTTGTAAGTCGATGCGACTTGTGACTCGTAGGATTGAATCTTTTCCTTGCTGACAAAGGAATTGGTGTGTGTAAGTTCTAGTTTCATAACGTAGGAATTTGATGCAAATATAATAAAAAACAAGAAAATCCCTACCGAGGCAGGGATTTTCTAGAACCAAAAACCAAAATTTATGAAACCTTTAATCTGCAACCGTGTCACGGTTGCAAGGTTAATGATAAGAACCGATGCAAAAGTACGACATTTTTTTAATCTGCAAGCGAAATAACAATTTTTTTTCCTAAAAATTATTAAACGAAAAAAAGATAAACACTATCAACTTCTTTTTTAACTTTGCATTTCGTCAGAAAAATACTGTATTTGGATCAATGGGAAAAAACAAGACCAATCGGAGTTATCTGTGGTTCGCTCTGCTGCTCGGAACCGTTTGGTGCATACTGTTGATCGCCTTGATTTACCAAGCAACCAACGTCTTTGCCAACCAAACGGAATGGTCAACCGTGACCAGCTATGTGGTTTTGGCAGTGCTGGTGATCATGTTACTGTTTTGCTTTGTCACGTTCTATCTTGGCATCCGTCGACAGTACAAGATCAATAAGTTCCGCGAAAACATGGTCCACAACATGGTTCACGAGCTGAAGACTCCGCTCACGACCATCGACCTGGCCAGCCAGTTCCTTCAGGACAAGTCAGTGCCGAAGGACGAGGCCACCATGGATTCCTACCTGAGGATGATCTCCGACGAGTCAAAGTCAGTCCGCGACCTAGTAGATCAGTTGCTTACGGTATTCAGTGCTCAAAAACCTACCGACAATAACAAAACTGACGTTTTTATCAACCGATTACTGAAAACGGTCGCCAACATCCACCAGTTGGCACTGGCTGAGTGTCATGGTGTGATCAATTTCGATCTGCAAGCTGAGAAAGACGTGGTTTTCGGCAATCTTACCCATCTCTCGAACACATTCTCTAACCTGATTGACAACGCCATTAAGTACCGCGATGGCGACTTGGTGTTGACCATCAGCACCCGAAACGAGGGAAACACTATTAAGATCGCTTTTGCTGACAACGGGCTGGGCATTGAGAAATCGAACCTGCAATTGATCTTCGAGCCGTTTGCACGTTTCAATACGGACAACAAACATTACGTGAAGGGCTACGGCTTGGGCTTGGATTACGTGAACAATGTGGTGAAACATCATAAAGGTACCATTACCGTTGAAAGTGAGCTGCATCAAGGCTCAACCTTTGTGGTGACTTTGCCCTTGAAAACAAATTGATTTTAAGAATTTTAAATAAAACTACTTAAAATGACACAAAAGATCAACATTCTTTTAGCTGAAGATGACAAAAATCTTGGCGTCATTCTTAAGAAGTATCTGGAAGCGAAGGACATTCTTGTCACTTTGTGCAGCAATGGCGAAGAAGCCTTGCAAGCCTTTGGCGAGGGTAACTTCAACTTCTGTATTTTTGATGTAATGATGCCTCTTATGGATGGTTTCACTTTGGCCAAGGAAATCAAGAAACTTGATAAACGCATACCGATCATCTTTCTTACCGCGAAAACGACCCAAAAAGACATCATTGAAGGGTTTACCCTGGGCGGTGACGACTATATCACCAAACCTTTCAGCATGGACGAGCTGCTGTTGCGCATCCATGCTGTCTACAACAGGGCTTCGTTCGACACGCCGGCGCCAACGATGTTCAAGCTCGGCGGTTTCACCTTCGACGCGCCCCGCCACCTGCTCATCAAAGGTGATGAAAGCCGTAAGCTGACGTCGAAGGAAGCCGATCTGCTCTTGCTTTTGTGTGAGAATATGAACGAAACGCTGGAGCGTACCGTAGCATTGCGTAAGGTGTGGTACGAGGACTCCTATTTCAACGCCCGTTCCATGGACGTCTACGTAACCAAGTTGCGCAAGTATTTCAAGGATGATCCCAATGTGGAGCTGGTCAACGTCCACGGCGTGGGCTTCAAGCTGTTAGTCAAAGACTAAGCTTTTGTTGATTGACGCCGGAGGAATCTGTACCGTGGTGTCGTTGAGGAATTCCCAAAGCGACTCGCTGGTGATGCCCGCATCGGTGTTGGTGAGCATGATGAGCACCCTGTCTTTGTCCAGATCCCTAACGAAATAGGTGCGGTAGCCTTTCCACCAGCCGAGATGGAACACCACACCTGGGTGTTTGTTGTTCATGCGCCATCCAAAACCATAGTTCTCGCCACGTTTCCAGGTTGGCGATCCGGGGACGAAGGCTTCCTGCTGGATGCTGTCGGGCAGGAAGGTGTTATATTTCAATGCGATATGAAATTTGTAGAGGTCATCGACGGTGGAGAACATCACCTTGTCGCCCACCACGCCGTTCAGGTAATCCTCCTGCGCCCGCCGAGCGCCTTTTCCTAGCATGTCATGCCCTTGGACGTCCGTTTCGACGTAGGTCTTCAGCCGATCCGCATCGCGCAACGAGTAGATGTAGGAATGGTCCATGCCCAAAGGAACAAAGATATTGTCGTGCATGAAGTCCTCGAAATGCTGTCCACTGATGCGCTCGACGATGCTGGCTAACAACACGTAGTTCACATTGGTATAATGGAAGGTGACATCAGGCTGGTTGTAAGGGTCGGGGCGGTGTTCGGCGTAAAGCCTGATGATGTCTTCGTTGAGGACGGGAACGCCTCGGTCAGGCCATTGCTCGTCGGCCAGGGTCTCGTAACGGGAGAGGCCTGAGCGGTGGTTCAGCAGGTTGCGAATGGTGATGCCTTCGTAAGGAAACTCAGGGATGTATTTCGTGATAGGATCGTCATAATCGAGCTTGCCTTGCGAGTGCAGCAGCATGATGGCTTCGGCGGTGAACATCTTCGACACCGAAGCCAACTGAAACTGGTCGTTGACTTGCAGCGAGTCCTTCGGTCTCACCAAGTTGCGCCACCCGAAGGCTTTCCGGTAGATGACTTCGCCGCCTTCGGCGTACAGCACCACGCCGTTCAATCCCTGGGTCTTGCGCATCTCGTTGAAAGCTTTGTCGACAATGGCAGTGCGCTGTTCGACCTTGGCCTTGCCCAGATCGACGAAAAGGCTGTCGACGTTCAACACGATATCCGGGTGATGGTGGCTTCTTCCGCAGGAAGCGAGCAATAAAACAGTCAGCCCGAGGGCAAATAATATGGCGCGATTGACAATCTTCATTTAAACAAGCAAAGATAGAGAAATTTTTTGTAATTTTGCCGCACTTTTCAATCATCAAGTTATTTTCATGTCACAATTTACAGATTTTGGATTGAATCCGGCTCTGTTGAAGGCTATAGAGGAGCTGGGTTTTGAGAATCCTATGCCAATCCAGGAACAGACGATTCCTGTGTTGCTGGAGCAAGACGTCGACTTTGTCGGTCTCGCTCAGACGGGTACGGGCAAGACGGCCGCTTTTGGTCTGCCGTTGCTCCAGAAGATCGACGCCAGCCAACGCTGCGTCCAGGCTCTTATTCTTTGTCCTACGCGTGAACTCTGCATGCAGATCACCAAGGACCTTCAGCATTATGCCAAGTACATCCCCGAAATCCTTGTTGTGCCCGTGTATGGCGGCGCCAGCATCGAACTACAATTCAAAGACCTGGCCAAGAAGCCGCAGATCATCGTGGCCACTCCGGGTCGATTGCGCGACATGATCCGCCGTAACCGTGTGGACTTTACCAACGTCAAGACCATGATCCTCGACGAGGCCGACGAGATGCTCAACATGGGCTTCCAAGAAGAGGTCGACGACATCCTCGAGTACATGCCCAAGGAGGGTCGCCATACCATGCTCTTCTCAGCCACCATGCCGAAGGAGGTGGAAGCCATCCTCAACAAGTACATGACCGACCCCGTGAAGGTGGCCGTGGGCGAACGCAACTCAGGCACCGCCAACGTCGATCACAAGTACTACATGATGGCTGCCAAGGACCGCTATTCGGTGCTCAAGCGCATCATCGACTACACGCCTTCCATCTATGGCATCATCTTCTGCCGCACCAAGCTGGAGACCCAGGAGATTGCCGACAGCTTGATCCAGGATGGTTACAACGCCGCTGCCCTGCATGGCGACCTCTCGCAAGCCATGCGCGACAATGTGATGGATCACTTCCGCAAGCGTTCTTTGCAACTGCTGGTGGCTACCGACGTGGCTGCCCGTGGCATCGATGTCCGTGAGCTGACCCATATCATCAACTACAACCTGCCCGACGACATTGAGACTTACGTACACCGCAGCGGTCGTACGGGTCGCGCCGACAAGCGAGGCATCTGCATTAGCTTGGTGCACCTCCGTGAGAAGCACAAGATCAAACAGATCGAAAAGATCGTGGGCCGTCCCATCGAGCGTGCCATGATCCCCACCGGCAAGGAAGTCTGCGAGAAACAGCTCTTCAACCACATCGACCGCATCGAGCATGTCGACATCAACCGTGAGGACATCGACGACTATTTGCCAGTGATTTTCAAGAAGTTGGAATGGATGACCCGTGAGGAGCTCATCACTCGCATGGTGGCCTTGAACTTCAATCGTTTCCTGGATTATTACAAGAACGCGGTGGATTTGAATGTGGACGAAAAAGCCGAGAAGAAGGACAAGCTGGAGCGTAAGAAAGACCGTGCCAACCGCGACGAGGGCCTGAAACGCCTTTATTTCGGCTTAGGCAAGAACGATCATATCCTTCCGCAGAAAATCATCGGCAAGATCAACGACGTCACCCATACCCGTGACATCCGCATTGGCCGTATTGACCTGTTCGACGACTTCTCGTATGTGGACGTGGAGGAGACCTACATCCCGATGATCCTCGAGTGCTTCTCCGATCCTCGCAACAACCCCAAGGGCATCGTGGTGGAAGTGGCCAAGGAACAGCCCAAACGTGAAGCCAAGAAAGAGTTCGAACATAAAGATCGTGGTGAGAAAAAAGATCGTGGCGAAAAGAAGTCTCGTGAAGAGAAAAAGTTCCATGAGGATCGCCGTGACGATTTCCGAGAAGAGAAGTTTGAGAAAAAATCGAAGAAGAAGACAAAAGGCTTCGATGACGATAAGCCGAAATATAAAGTGGAGCGTTCCCGTGACGGTCATGAGTGGCTCGATCCCGACTGGCGCAACAAGTTGGATGACATTGATGTGTTCATAGATCAGGACGACGTGCGTCCTTCCCGCAAGAAACGCAACGAAGAGCGGGGTTTCGGTTCGAAGAAATCCGCTAAGAGCTCGTCCAAGTCCTCTTCGAGAAGCTCTTCGTCCAAGAGTTCTTCTTCTAGGTCTTCTTCCACAAGAGAATCCGGCCGTGGTCGTCGTGGTGCCGCCCGCAATGCGGAACCTGATTATTATTCCCCGAAACGCCATGGTGGAAGGAGAAAGTGAGAGTTGAGAACTGAGAGGTGAGAGGTAAAATAAAAACTTGGCTCAGCGCTGCCCGACCAAGGACCGTGCTGCTTTCGTTATCCGGCGTGATGATGGGCGGTTTTTTGGCCGCCTCAACGGGCTTTTTCTATCCTCTCACGGTGGCTCTTGCCGCTTTGACGGCCATCTTGCTTCAAATTCTTTCGAACCTCGCCAACGACTACGGCGATTTCAAGAAAGGCTTGGACAATGCCGATCGCACAGGACCCCAGCGAGTGATGCAAAGCGGCGGACTCTCAGAAAAGCAGATGCATCGCGGGATTGTCCTTGTTGGCACCCTAACTATGCTCTCGGGTGCCGCCTTGCTGTGGACGGCATGGTCCTATATCAGCTTGAAAGCACTGGCTGTGTTTGCCTTGTTGGGTTTGGGTGCCATTGCTGCTGCCTTGCTTTATACCTTGGGCAAGCGTCCTTACGGCTACCGCGGTCTAGGTGACTTGTTCTGTTTCCTCTTTTTTGGTTGGGTGGCGGTTCTCGGCACCTATTATCTAGCTGCCAACCGAATCGATCCTTTGGTATTGCTTCCCGCCACGGCGGTGGGCTTCCTTTCCAATGCCGTGCTCAACATCAACAACATGCGCGATTATGAGAATGACAAGGCCAAAGGCAAGAACAGCCTCGTGGTGAAGCTAGGTCTAAAGAGGGCTTTCGGCTATCATGTCGTGTTGATCGTCGGCGCTTTCTTCTGTCTTTCTGCTTTCCTATGGCTGAAACATGCACCTTGGTACGCCTACGCCTTTTGGCTGCTCTTTCCGTTGTTTTTGATGGATCTCATCACTATCAAAAAGATGTTCGAGTCGGGCAGTCCCGACCGATTGTTACCCAAGCAGGTGGTGCAGGCTTTTTTGTTGACGTTGGTTTTCGGAGTGCTGTATTTACTCGCTAATCAGTGAAACGGTATAACCGTAGGACCATTCGCCAAAGCAATAATGGGACGATTTCTTGTCGCCAACGTGTAATTCAAAGGGACCATCCAAGTGTCCGCTCACGGTGCGCACGTCGACCTTGACGACGTCTTTCCCGACGGACAAAACGTGAACGGTATGGTCAGGGTCTCCCCGTTGCGGCCAATTGACGGAACCAAGTTTTAACCCGGAAATGGGAATCTCGTACACATCGTCACCGCCCATCATTCTGCCAGTGACCTCACATTCCTTTGAGGAGGAATCCACCAGTCTAAGAATCAGATTGTTTTTCATGTCGATTGCCTTTTAAAACTGGGGTAAAGATACAAAAAAAATAAGGACACCAAAAAAATGATGTCCTTTGAACCGTCGGAGCAGCCCGACTCGAACGGGCGACCGCTTGCACCCCATGCAAGAATGCTAGCCAACTGCACCATGCCCCGATTTGCGCTGCAAAGATAGAAAATGTTTTTTAAACATGTTACTTTTGGAGCGAAAAAAAGTTATCTTTGCGAAAAATTTATGTTTATGGAACACGTAGAATGTTTGATCATCGGATCAGGGCCTGCGGGCTACACCGCAGCCATCTATACTTGCCGCGCCGACGTCAAGACGGTCGTCTATGAAGGAATGCAGCCGGGCGGACAATTGACACAAACCACTGAAATCGAGAACTTTCCAGGCTATCCAAAGGGCATCAACGGACCCGACATGATGGAGGAAATCCGTCAACAGGCACTGCGTTTTGGAGCCGAGATCCGCGAAGGCGAAGTTACCGCCATCGATGCATCTCAGCGACCTTTCAAGGTGACCACTGAATATGATGGCGAGCTGTTGGCCGACAGCATCATCGTCAGCACAGGCGCCTCAGCGCGTTACCTCGGCATCCCCTCCGAAGAGGAATTCAAGGGTGGCGGCGTGTCAGCTTGCGCCACTTGCGACGGCTTCTTCTACAAAGGCAAGGACGTGGCCGTGGTGGGCGGCGGCGACACGGCATGTGAGGACGCTACCTATCTGTCGAAACTTTGCAACAAGGTCTACCTCATCGTCCGTCGCGATGTGCTGCGCGCCTCCAAGGCCATGCAGCACCGTGTGCTGAATACGCCTAACATCGAGGTGTTGTGGAAACACCAGACCAAGGAGCTTTTCGGCGAGCAGCAAGGCTTCATGAAGAAACTGAAAGGCGCTGTGTTGTATCATAGTGACACCAAAGAAGAACGGACCATCTATGTAGATGGCTTCTTCGAGGCCATTGGCCACACGCCGAACACTGAGCCATTCAAAGGCCTTCTCGACATGGATGAAGACGGCTACATCATCACTAAGCCGAAATCCACCGCCACTAACGTTCCGGGTATCTTCGCCTGCGGCGACTGCCAGGATCGCATCTACCGTCAAGCCATCGTCGCAGCTGGCACCGGTGCTATGGCTGGCATCGAGGTGGAAAGATTTTTGATGGCTAATAAATAACGATTGCCATGACTGACCCTAAGGCCCTCACTCCCCGGCCCCCTCTCCCGGGAGGAGAGGGGGAGGAGCCTACCGAGGTATATGATTTGGCGCAGGGTCGGGAGCATACCGAATTTGATGGATCACAAGGCGTTATCCGTAACCAGTGGGTAAGCCCCGTAAAACTTGACCTTGCTAAGTATTTCCGGAAACATTCAACTGAGTACGAAGAAGCGGTTTGGCAGATGTTGAGGAATAGACAGATTGATAATTTGAAATGGCGTCGGCAACAGGTAATAGATGGTTTTATTGCCGATTTCTATTGCGCTGAACTCAACGTGGTTCTTGAAATTGATGGCCCGATTCACGAAAAAGAAAAAATCAAAGAATACGATGCTTATCGAACTTCAGTGTTTGAAGAAAAAGGGATAAAAACTTTTAGACTAAGAAACGAAGATTGTGACGAACAACATCTAAAAGAATTAATTGAAAACATAATAACCAGCCTGCGCTAGCCCTCCCCCCTCTCCTCGAGGAGAGGGGGCCAGGGGGTGAGGTTATAGGGAAGAAAAGGACAAATGCTATTCCGTACTGAACTCAATATCAAATCTTTAAACCAATCCATCGTCTACTCCAACGCCCTCCTCTTCCTGGGCTCCTGCTTTGCCGACGAGGTGGGTACCATCTGCCGTGGCTTAGGCTTCAATGCCCAAGTGAATCCCTTTGGAACGCTTTATAATCCCGCCAGTATCGCTCAATCCATCAAACGGCTTCATGCGGGCATGCCATTTACCAATAGCGATGTAATGCAGGTGGGAGAGGAGTTCTTCTGCACCTTCAGCCACAACACCGACTTCTGGTGCCCTTCTGAAGAAGCTCTCTTAAATAAGGTAAACAAGCATCTCGCCGAAGCGCACAAACACTTCGTCAACACCGAATGGATCATCCTCAGCTTGGGTACTTCCTGGGCTTTCCGCAACAAAGTTTCAAATCAAATCGTTTCCAACTGCCACAAACTTTCCTCCAACCGTTTCGACCGTGTGTTTCTCAACACAGACCAGTCCGCGACCATCCTGAAAGAATTGCTCGAAGCCTTCCCCGAAAAACAGTTCATCTTCACTGTGTCGCCCCTTCGCCACCTTAAGGACGGCCTCCACGAGAATCAGTTGAGTAAAGCCTCACTGCTTCTCGCCGTGGAGGAGGTTTGCGGTCAATTTGACAATGCCCACTATTTCCCAGCTTACGAAATCCTTCTCGATGAGCTACGCGACTACCGTTTCTACAAAGAGGACATGGTTCATCCCACTGATCAAGCCGTACGCTACATCTGGGAAAAGTTCGTTGATTTCGCCATCAATCCTTCTGAAAAACCCGCCATGCAAGCCGCCATGGAACTTAAGCAGATGCTTCACCACAAGCCACTTTTCCCCGACAGCGAAGCCTATCGTAATTTCGAACGACAGAGAAATCAGAAGATTACAGAACTGAAGCATAGATTCCCCAATGTTGTGGTAGAGCAGCTTTAAGTTTTTTATAAAAAGCTAAACAAGCCCTTGCGGTGTATTAAAAGATTCTTTATTTTTGCTGAGTGATTTCGAAAGATAAACCTATGGCAAAAAAACAATATAAAAGCGAAAACCCTACACCAATAGTAAGTGAAACAGCATTGGCTTATCAGATCGTTTCTCAAAAAACGGCAAGAAAAAGCCATAAAGGTTATATGACGGTTGATGAGTATTTTGACAAGGTGAAAAAAGCGTTAGATAAACGGTATGAAAACCTATAATGTCAAAATCCTTGACACCGCCGAGATTGACATTGAAGAGTTGGCGGATTTCTTGTTTGAAAATTTGTCTATAGAATCAGCATATCGTTATCTTGATTTCATGAGACAGGAGGCGAAATCATTATCAGTTTACGCCAGCTGTTTTTCTGAAAGCCATTCAAAAACAATTCAAGCCATTCATCCAAACGCTCGTCGGATGGTATCCCATAATCATAAATGGGCTTTTGTGTTTCATGTTGAAGACGAAACGGTTTTCGTAGATAGAATACTCCATTCAAGTGTTCGGTAAACTATCAGTTTACATTTCCGAAAATTAAAAAGCATACTTTCTCGCTCAATATCGATAACGCTGTAATTCAGTGCTCTAAATGGTTTGTCTTTATTTTTGTCAAACCAAATTGGATGTGTTGGGAAATAAAAAGGCTCTAAATAAGATGTATGACCTTTCAACGAGGTGACTCCAAAGTTGAGGGGTTAAACAATTTAGTTTTCATTGGTAAAGAGTTCGGTATTTTCCGAGCTCTTTCCTTTTAGCCTTATTTTTGATTGATTATCAAAGATAGTAAACAGTTGGTTTACATTTCTGACAATTAATAAGCACATTATCTGGCTCAATATCGATGACGCTGTTCTTCAGTGCTCCATAAGGTTTGTCCTTAACTTTGACAAACTTATTATAAACTAAAACCGACAAGCCCGATGGTATATAACTGGGCAATGAATAAATGAAAAAAACATTACTATTATTAGCGGTTTTTTCCGCTATAATTCTTCTCCCTTCATGTGCTACAATCTTTTCTGGCACAAGGGCAAAAGTTACTGTGACCAGCCCCAATGTGTCCTGGGCAAATTTAACTGTGGATGGGGAAAAATACAATAATGTGTCGTTCCCTGCAAAGATTAAAGTCAAAAGAGGTTTTAAGCCTTCTGTTATTGAAGCTGAGAATCCTGATATGGAAGGATCCGTGACTGTGGATAAAACATTCAACGCCGTGTCGATTCTAAATTTGACAGATGTGATCGGTTGGGCTATTGATGCGGCAGACGGAGCTATTATGAAACCCTCAAAAAAGAATTACACTATTTATATGAAACCCAAAAAGAATAGTAGTCATGTTGAACAGCTTCCCAAAGATGAACCGACTAACCAAGTCGAAGGTTGGGGAACAACTGTGTTGGAAAACACTATTGTCCGTTGGGATGTTCAGTCTCGTCCGCAAGGAGCAGATATCTCCTGGCGTGTGGTTAGCAAGACTCCAGAGGTGAAGAGTACCAACAACAAGTATCTAATGACCACTCCTTACGAAGCCACCAAGGCTTTGGACATCAAAGGACTCACTTATCAAACCTCGAGCAATGTGCGCATCATCTTGCGTTGTGAGAAAGACGGCTATATGCCACAAGAAAAGGAATTTGATGTGCGCATGGTACTTGATCAGGAAGAGATTTCGGCATTTTTTAGATTGGTAAAAGAAGAATAAAACCAAAAAATAGAACATCAATGAAAAAGACATTACTTATTATTGCATTGTTCATGATTGCCATTTGTGTTATTACGAGTTGTGCAACTGTAAACCTAAACTCTCTTAATGCAAATTGTAAAGATGTTATCATAAAACGCGATCCAATGATGACTTTTCATGATCTCAAATATGGTCTTGAAACTCATGTTATTACAACAACTCCCAATAGTCAAAGCACAGGAGATTTATACCATTTATCTGATAAAAGTTTTTTTATTGCACCAACAGTTAATTATGTGCGTTCAATGGGTTTGACAGAATCATCCCCAAGTACAGACTATTATCTATATATAACAATAAACAAAGCTGATATTGTTTCATTATACACAGCTAATGTTGAAATCAGTGTAAGTCTTAAGGACTCGAAAGACAAAGAAGTGTATTCGCAAAAAGGTATTACAATCAGTAAAACCGGAATTTACAACGATGACTCAAGACGAAGAAAATATCCGTTCTATGTATATAATTTGGTTCTTGATGAAGCTTATACTTCAGCCCTTGAGCAAATCAACTGGAACCGTATTGCATCTTTCCTTCGCACGGAACAACTAGCTAAAGACGAACCTCAAAAACAGGTGCAAGGGTTTGGTGATACGGCTTTGGAGCAGACTATTGTCCGTTGGGATGTGCAACCACGTCCACAAGGTGCCGACATATTCTGGCGCGTGGTTAGTAAGACCCCTGAAGTAAAAAGCACTAATAATAAATATCTCCAAACCACGCCTTATGAAGCCACCAAAGCGTTGGACATCCGCGGACTTACTTATCAAGTATCTAGTAATGTGTGCATCATACTACGTTGTGAGAAAGACGGCTATATGTCACAAGAAAAGGAATTCGATGTTCGCATGGTGTTGGACCAAGAGGAGATCTCGGCTTTTTTCAGATTGGTTAAAGAAGAATAAAAAAGAACTCACTTGGAAATTCATTAATTGGGGTGTGTCTAAATGATGCTCTCCATTTTTTTCAATAAATGATTGTTTATGCAAAAATAATTGTAATTTTGTCATATAAATAGTAATCCGAGCTTTAGCTCTTATTCTTATACAGAGAATCGGCAATTTGAAGTAAAAGAAGAATAAGGAGCGAATAGCTTGCGTCCTTAGGGCGTGAGTTGTTTGTTGTTTATTTGCTTTTACGGGCTTTGCCGAGCCTTCTGTATCAAGTAAGCAAACAAATGGTTCCGCCCTCTTTGTTTGCTTCGGGCGAAAGGCTACAACTCAAGGCAAACGCCATGACCGAAGAACCCCACATCGGAAACCTCATCAGGGAAGTGCTCCATCAACAAGGCCGCTCCATTACTTGGGTCGGCAAGCAACTGGGCTGCTCACGGCAGAACATCTACAAAATCCTCCGCCGCAATTGGATTTACACCGACATGCTGCTCAAGATCAGTGATTTGTTGGATTACGATTTCTTTAGGTGTTTTTCGGAGTGTCGGGAAAACAAAAAGAAATCATGATGATTTGTTGAAATAACCAAAAATCCCCTTGCGGTGTATTAAAAGATTCTTTATTTTTGCAGAGTGATTTCAAAAGAAATCCAGTTTAGCACATTTGCGTCCGAGATACAGTGAACGTCGGGTAATCCGAACAAAGGGAAAACTGTATCATGGAAAACGAAAGAATAATCAATATTGTATCAGCTCCCCAAGACCCACGGCTTCAAGAATTTCTCCGAAGCTCGTAGATGGGCAAAGGAAAACATTGTGGGAAGTGTTCAACAACCCGAGATTGGCGAAGTGAATATATCAGGGACAGCCGTTGACAAATACTTAAGTCAGAAAGCTGTAGGGAAGAGTGATAGTAAGAATGTCCACTTGTCGGCGTTGCATGTGCTTCCAAGAATAATCGAGGAATCCATTGTTAGTGAAATACACGCTGACAAGAACAATAACGAGAATTTAAAGGATATTGTTAGGCTTTTCGGGGCCATTGAGATTGACTGTAAGGTGTTCCGTGTGAAGACTACAGTGAAGCGTTACAATAATGAGAATGAGAAGACTAAGGCTTACAGCTATGAGGTAAAAGAAATAGAGCTGTTAGATGGGACACTTGGAGACGACCAAAGCAATCCTCTCCCCCGAACATCTAACAACTCCATAACTGTTGCAAAGTTATTGCAAAATATTGAATCTCGCAATAGTAATGACTAAAAATTTTTAATCTTTCTCAAAAACCTCGCTGTAATCTTTCCCTTCAGGAGTCTGTGGCAGGTCTTCTTCGGAGACAATGGTGAAAACGTAAACAAGTTCTTTTTCGGTTTTGGTCTCCCTGATATATTGCCGCTTCAACAACGGTTTCACCCCCGATAAACCAAGGATTTCCTGCATTTTCCGTTTGAGCGTTTTCTCTGGAGTATCGCCAAACGCCACATGCCACCAGTAACGCTTAATGGTCTCTCCCTTGCCGTTTAAAACATGCAGGTGCGCGACAGGGTGGAGCATCTTGTTGCCGTTGTGCAACTCCATATACAATGCCCTTCCAACGATGTTGCCACGCTCGTTGACTATAGGCAGGAATTCCATGACATTGGTCTCGGGCTCGAATCGAAGTGATCCGTCGGTCTTGGCTGGTGAGTCAGTGGCATTTTCACTAATCTTCAGTTGACTCTGATCAATCTGAACGGGGCCCTTTTTGACGGTTGTTGCCGCTGTTGTTGATGCCGGTGCTGATGGAGGTGTGGATGGTGTGGAATTGTCACTCACCATCTGTGTCAGCGCCATCGGCACAAACGTCACTTCCTCAATGGTGATTCTTTCCATGCCACGAGCCCCTTTCATTTCAAAAACAGCTCCGGCCTTCTTCCCTGTCAATGCCTTGGCTAGCGGTGAGGTGAATGAGATGAGACCTTTGTTAATGTCGGCTTCATCTACACCCACGATTCTCACTACGCGCCCATTGTAGCGTACCCACGCCCCAAAGCTCACCCTGTCTTTTTTGGCCTTGGATAGATCGACTTCAACGGCACTATTAATGCGACTGATGAGCAACTTCATCTTCGCTTCGATGAAGTTGCTCATAATGTAATTGTCGCCAGTCTTGGCAAGCTCTTCCTGAAGGCTTTCCAGCTCTTGGTTGAGCGCCGCGAGCCCTTCTTTGGTGACATAATTGGGCACGCCCTCCGGCAGGAAGGCCCTCAGTGGCACCATCGGAATCTCTTCCTGATCGCCTTCTTTGATGAATCCTCTACTCATTGCTTTGCAAAGATAGGGAAAAACTATCAAAAAGAGATCCAGTCGAAATTTTTGATCACATACTGTTTTTCAGCTGGTTGCAACGTAAAACAACATCCTTTACAAGATGTGAATTGTGTAAACCAACAATTGACATTTTCGACAACAAAAAATAATAAATGCTTACTTATTATTGATTACGCTGATATTCAATTAATTATGAATTTTTATTTAACTTTGACCAACCTTATTAATAATAAAAACCGATGGGCCTGATGGGATATAACAGGCAATGATGTTATGCGAAAAAGAATTACTATAATGGTTGTTTTAACATTTATCATGTTGACAACGCCAGTTAGTTTTGCGCAGGGTTGGGGAGAAATCCTCTTAGGGGTTGGTTCCGCTCTGCTAGAAAACCACATTGATAAATCCAGTAGCTATTCCAGCCAAGAAAAGGAGTCAATGAAAAACAACCTCAACACAATCAACAATTCGGTTAATACAAACCAAAAAGCAAGAAATGCCACTAAGGATGCAACCCAAGGCAATTATACGGGAGCTGTAATTCAAGGTGCTCAAACTATTATGAACGCCACAGGCAATTATCAATATGACACGTATTTGAATAGTGCCAACCAAATCAACAACGCAAATCGTGAATACAAACAGGACATAACAAACGGAATAGACCAGCAAGAAGCTTTAAACAAAAGGAATACGACTATTGGCTACTCTGCTGCTGAATCCGCAATAGAATTACAGGATAAAATTGCCCAAGAAAGAGCCGAAAGAGCAAGGCGACAAAGAGAAGCAGAACAGCCAATCGTGGACAACTATAATGACAATTATTCTGAATCAAGAAATGAAAACATGATAGGCGTTTCCTCCTCTGATTCCAAAACTGAAAAGGAGTGTCAAGATATAATTGAAAAAATATGGCAAAAAGTCATTGACGAAGCCGAGGATCAGGAGGAACAAGATGTATTTGAGAAGCTGTGGCAAAAAGCCGTTGACAAAGCCGAAAATCAAGAAGACAGAGTGAGCATTCAGAAATCATCTGAAACGAATCTATATGAATTTAGGGAATACAACAGCGAGACTCACCTTCTTACAAAGAATAATTTAATTAAGTTCCTTATTGACGAAGACATTTCTGTGGCTTTAGGAATTGACAAAGAATCCGGCAAAATGTTTTACAACAACCTTTATAATGATCGAAAAGTCAAACTCAGTTGCAATCAAGTTAATATTAAAGTAAAGTATTTCGGAGACGACCAGGAATATACGTTTACAGATGCCTGTTCTTTCATTATGCAGGCCAACACTTTTGATTACTTGGATTGGTCCGATCTTTTCTTCAATATCTCCAGCACACGAGAAATAGAAAACATCAAATTACAATTTATTGACCCAAAAATCAAATAAAATATTAACGTAACACACCGACGAGCCTAATGGGATATAACCTGGCAAAAATGAAAATGAAGAATATACTCTTAGTAGGATTAGCTGTAATCGGATTCGCCTTTGTAGCAAATGCTCAACAAGACAAAGCAAATGTTCCGGGTGATTCTGGTAACACGGTTCTCGTCTCTGTTTCAGATGACAGTCAAACATCTACATCTATCACATTCTACAACAATTCCACAAAATCAATAGAAGTCTGCGTCAGTGTTTACAATGACCAAGGTAGTGAGGTTGGAAATGGTTGCTATTCTATTCCTGGTGCTTCTGCGCAAGGTTATCATTCTGAAACCACAAAAACACTTTCCAAAAAAGAGGCATGCCGCTCATGTTCATCTGGCTGTGAGACGAAAAGAATTAAAATTACCTCTGTGAAATAGTATTCAATAATTTGCGGAATTACCCACCTTAATCTTGTATTATTTGTAATCACGAAATGTGCTTGGTGGTGCAAGGTGTTTAATTGTGAAAGAATTGAAATTGATAGCAAGGGCGAAACAGAACCTTTAGTGCCAAGTACCTCTTATGAGAATTACGAAAGAAATAAAAGAGTAGAAATCCAAGTAAAAAAAGATCGATTGGCCCGATGGAATAACAGGGTAATAATGAAAAATGAAAAAGTTTCTATTGTTTATTTGTTTGATTGGAACTGTAGCTTGTTTTAACAAAGTTGCAGCTCAACAAAGAATTCAAATTACAAAAGATGTAGCCATAGTATCATATGGAAATGTAAATGTTATCGAAGATGACAAAGCACAGATGACATATGAAATCAAAGTTGCAAAGACAGACGATGATTTATATGAAGTTTTCTGTAATAACAGATTTGTAAAAAAGGTAACGAAAGGTGCCTTGACTATTACGATTACTTCTGCTGTTACTTCCGCTACTGGCGGAGTTGGAGCCATGGGGAAGATAGTTATTGGAGCTGCGGTAGATGAGATTTATGATAGGGTTTGTGATTATTATGGAGAAAAAAAGGAAAAGTAGATCTTCATAATAGTTGGGTTTGACTTCAAGGTGCCTTTGAAATGTTAGGGCACCTTAATTTTTTATTTTAACAAAAAGAACGAAAGGTAAAGAAATAATCTCTACTTTTGCTTAAACAAAAAAAAGAAGATATAGAAATAAAAATGATCATAATGAGCTAGACGCTCTTGTTCTTATACGGATAATCGGCAAATTAGAAGTAAAACAAGAATAAGTTGCGAATGGCTTGCGTCATAGGGCGTGAGTTGTTTGTTGTTTATTTGGTTTTACAGGCTTTGCCGAGCCTTCCGTATCAAACGAGCAAGCAAATGGTTCCGCCCTCTTTGTTTGCTTTGAGCAAAGGCTCCGCTAGGCAAACAGATCATGGAAGAGCCCCATATCGGACATATCATCAAACAAGTGCTCCAGCAGCAAGGCCGTACCATCACATGGCTCGGAAAACAATTGGGCTGCTCCAGACAGAACATCTATAAAATCCTCAACCGTCCATGGATCTATACCGACATGCTCCTCAAAATCAGCGACCTGCTGGGCTATGATTTCTTCAAGTGCTTTTCGGAATACCAAAAAGAAAAATTCCAGTTGAAAAATAATTCATAAAAAAATAGTTGCAAACTTAAATAATTGTAGTATTTTTGCAGTCGAGATACAAATTTACGTCTTTTTGATATCGTTTTATTTAAAAATGCTTTAAAAATATATCATCATGATTAAAAATTCGTATCTTTGCGCAGATCTTAACGCAATTACTATGGCTCAAGTATCCATGACGGTGAGGATGGACTCACTTTTAAAACAACGTTTCGACGCACTTTGTGCCGAGTTTGGCATGAGTGCCAATACCGCTATGAACATTTTTGCAAAAGCGGTGGTGCAACGTGGAAAAATTCCTTTTGAGATCAGATCGGATAGGGAAGCAGCTTTGGCTGAGAGTTATGAGGCATTTAAAGCCATGAGGAGATGGGCCGAAAGCGGTGGTACTCCCGACCTTACCATGGAGGAAATCGATGAGGAAATCAGAAAAGCCAGGGCTGAAAGATGAGTTTGCATGTTGTTATTGATACCAACGTTATTGTGTCAGCTATGATTACTCCTCACCCGAACGCTTCAACAGTTCAGGTGATGAGAGCAATTTCCCAAGAGAAGATCATTCCAGTTTATAATGAAGAGATTATAGCTGAATATGACGAGGTGCTTCATCGGCCCCAATTCAATCTTCTTAAACCAGTTGTCGCAAGTACGATAAAGTCTATCGTTAAACTTGGAATCAACGTTTCCCGAACGGAAAGTAAGGAAAAGTTCGTTGATCTTAAAGATCTTGTGTTCTATGAAGTAGCGCTCGCAAAAAAAGGCTCCTATCTGGTTACAGGTAATCTCAAACATTTTCCGAAAAGCCCCATCGTGGTTACGCCAAATGAATTATTAATGATGCTGACAGAAAAATAAGGCTGCCACAATTGTGACAGCCTTATGTTCAAAATATAGAAAACAATTCTATTTGATTTCCAACTCCTTAATAATATTGTCGCACTTGCCGACCTTCTCAATGCACCAGAGCAGGTAGCGGGCATCCATGCAGATGGTACGCTGCACCTTGTTCTCAAAGCTTAGGTCGCCGCTCATGGCTTCCCAGTTGCCGTCGAAGGCTAGGCCGATCAGGTTGCCCTCGCCGTCGATGACGGGGCTGCCGGAGTTGCCGCCCGTGATGTCGTTGGTGGTGATGAAGTTGACGATCAGCTCGCCGTCCTCATTGGCATAACGGCCGTAGTCCTTCTTGGCCACGAGGTCGCGCACATCCTGAGGGATGTCGAACTCCCAGTTGCCGGGCACGTACTTGGCCATCACGCCGTCCATGGTGGTGTAATAGTTGTAGTTGACGGCGTCGGCGGCCTTGTAAGGCTCCACGGTGCCGTAGGTCAAACGCATGGTGAAGTTGGCGTCAGGGTAGAAGTTGCGGTCCTGCTGCATCTCCATCAAACCCTTCATGTAAAGACGCTCGCCCTTGTTGCCGAGGTTCTGGGCCTCTTCATAACGGGCATACAAGGCTTGATACGAATCGATGATATTCATTGACAAGGCAAACAGCGGGTCTTTGTCAAGTGATTTGGGCTTTTGCATCCACTTCTCCAGACGGGCTTTGTCGGTGAAAATGCTCTTCTCGAAGGCCTTGGCCGTCCAAGCGGTGAAATCCCCCTCGTTTTCCATGCCAATTTTCAATACTTGCTGCGGCATCAAAGCCACGGGAATGTTCTTGTAGAACAAAGCCAGTAGTGCAGCAGTGACATCGCGGTCAAGCGGCATGCTGTAGTCCTTGAAGAAGGCATCCACTTGAGGTTGCATCTTTTCGGCAGCTGCCTTGATGTCGGCTTTGTTGGCCTTATCCTCGAACATTTTGTTGATGCGCATGAACCTGCGACTGAAGGCGATGGCCTCGCCGCCGTTCCAGCCCGCTTCGCGATGATACACAAACGATTTCTGGATTTCATCCAGGATATTCCATTTCTGTTCGATGCCGTCAAAGATGTTGCCGTATTCGGCTTTTCTGGCGGGGCTGGCGTTGACCCAGTCCTTGAAGTCTTGCTCTTGTGCGAGACGGCGCTCATACACGTGATTGCGCTTCAATTGCTTCACCTGACCAATGTAATATTTCCAATAGTTCGACACGCTGGCCTGCTTGGAAGCGTACATGATGAAGACCTCTTGGTCGGCGTCCATGTACTTGCGGTAGTTGTCGAGCTTGGTGGTGCGGCAGTCGATGATGGCGGGACCTTCTTCCTCGATGACGTTCTTCACGGTGTAGGACGTGGAGTAGCGGTCGGTCGAGCCGGGATAACCCAAGATCATGGCATAGTCGCCAGGCTTCACACCATCCAGGTTGATGGGCAGATACCATTTGCTCTTCATCGGAATATTGTCGGCCGAGTAGGAGGCTGGACTGCCGTCGGGAGCGGTATACACGCGGAAGATGTTGAAGTCGCCCTTATGGCGAGGCCAGGTCCAGTTGTCAGTGTCGGCGCCGAACTTGCCGATACCCCAAGGCGGACAGCATACCAAACGCACGTCGGTGAATTCGTCATATTCAAACAGGATGTATTGGTTGCCGCTGTAGAAAGGCACGATCTCAACGCGCACCTTGCGGTCGCCCTTGCGATCCTTGGTCAGCTTGTCCATGTTGGCGTAAACGAGGTCCTCTCGTTCGGCTTCGGTGGTCTCGGCAGTGACACCTTCAAGAATGGCCGAAGTCACATCTTCGACCTTGTTTAAGAAGAGCACTGAAAGACCTGGGTTGGGCAGTTCCTCGCTCTTGTTGTGGGCCCAGAAGCCATCAGTCAGGTAGTCATGTTCCACGGATGAGTGCTTCTGCACATAGCTCAAGCCGCAGTGGTGGTTGGTGAGCAACAGTCCCTCGGGGGAGATGATCTCACCGGTGCAGCCGCCGCCGAATTGGACGATGGCATCCTTGATGCTGGGCTGGTTGAAGCTGAAGATCTGCTCAGCGGTGAGTTTGCAGCCCATGGCTTGCATCTCGGCAAGGTTCTGGCCATTTAAGGCGTAAGGCAACCACATGCCTTCGTCGGCTTTGGCCACCATCACCGATAGCAAAGCCATCACAATCAATAGTTTCTTTTTCATATTTTAATGCTTTAAATATTTCATGACGTTGGTTTCGATGCGTTTGGCAAGGTCTTCCGAATCAGGCGCCTTCTCGAACTTGTGTCCCGTGACCTTCTCATACAGCTCAATGTAGCGCTCGGAGACGCTTTCGACGTATTCAGGGGTCATCTCAGGCACTTTCTGGCCTTCCTTGCCTTGGAAACCGTTGGCCATCAGCCATTCGCGGACGAACTCTTTGGAGAGCTGCACCTGGGGCTCGCCTTTGGCGAAACGCTCCTCATACTGGTCGGCGATGAAGTAACGCGACGAGTCGGGGGTGTGGATCTCGTCCATCAGCACGATCTGGTCGCCGATCTTGCCGAACTCGTATTTGGTGTCCACCAAGATCAAGCCTTGCTTGGCGGCGATCTCAGTGCCTCTTTGGAAGAGCTTCCTTGTGATCTTTTCAATTTGTGTGTAATCCTTCTCGCTGATCAGTCCGCGGGCAATGATTTCCTCACGGGAAATGTCCTCGTCGTGGCCTTCTTCGGCCTTGGTGGTCGGGGTGATGATGGGTTCGGCGAACTTTTGGTGCTCCTTCATGCCATCGGGGATCTGCACGCCGCAAATTACATGTTGTCCGCTCTTGTAGGTGCGCCAAGAGCTTCCCGTCAGATAACCACGGATGATCATCTCGATGGGGAAGGGCTGGCAGAGGCGTCCCACGGTGACCATTGGGTCGGGCGTTGCAAGCTTCCAGTTGGGAACGATGTCGGCGGTGGCATCGAGGAACATGGCGGCAATTTGGCTCAGCACCTGTCCCTTGTAGGGGATGCCCTTGGGCAGGATGACGTCGAACGCCGAAATGCGGTCGGTGGCGACCATCACCATGGTCTCGTTGTTGATGAAATAACAATCACGGACCTTGCCGTGGTATACCTTGGTCTGACCAGGGAAGTTGAATTCAGTCTTCGTCAGTGCTTTCATTATGATGTTTTTTGTATGCATTTACAATATCGGTAACCAGTTTATGCCTCACCACGTCCTTATCGTCAAGCATGATGAACTCGATGCCGTCCACGTCTTTCAGCACCTCCATGGCTTGGGGCAGTCCCGAAGGGGTCTTGGGCGGCAGGTCGATCTGCGTGATGTCGCCAGTGACGATGAACTTGGCGGAGCGACCCATGCGGGTGAGGAACATCTTCAACTGGCTGCGGGTGGCGTTTTGGGCCTCGTCCAAGATGACGAACGCGTGATCCAGGGTGCGGCCACGCATGAAGGCCAATGGCGCGATCTCGATGGTCTTATCCTCCATGAAGCCTTCGAGTTTGGAGGAGGGCAGCATGTCGCGTAAGGCATCATACAAAGGCTGGAGGTAGGGATCGAGCTTGTCTTTCAAGTCGCCGGGCAAAAACCCTAGATGCTCGTCGGCCTCCACCGCAGGACGGGTCAGGATGATCCTCCTGACCTGCTTGGCCTTCAGCGCCCTGACGGCCAAGGCAACGGCAGTGTAGGTCTTGCCGGTGCCCGCCGGACCGATGGCGAAGACCAGATCCTTGTGCTCGGAGGCGCTCACCATCCGCTTTTGGTTGGCGGTGATGGCCCGGATGGCCATGCCGCCGCGACCGAACACCAGCACGTCGCTCTCCGACATCTTCTGTTGCAGCTCCAAGTCGGAGTTGGCCTTCATCACGTCGTCGATGTCGCGCTCATCGATCTTGCCCTTGCGCTCCAACTGCACAGTGAGCATCTCGAATCGGCTGATGAACGATTCCATCTCCTCCTCGTCGCCCATCACCTTCACGAAGTCCCCGCGAGCAATGATCTTCAGCTTCGGAAACAGCGATTTCACCTTGTCCAAATACTTGTCGTTGGGCCCGTAAAGGTCCTTCGGATCGACGTTTTCTATCTGGAGTATCTGTTCTGCCATTTTTGTTCGTAAATTTTTGCAAAGGTAATGAATTGTTTTTTTTCCACATTTTCATAATTAGTGTTATCTTTGCAAACACAAAAATTTTTTCGAGTTACAGATGGCAATCATTACGTTGACAAGCGATTGGGGCACCTCCGACTACTATGCCGCGGCGGTGAAAGGCGTCATTTTGTCTCAACTTCCTAATGCCAACATTGTGGAAATCTCCCACGACATTGCGCCGTTCAACATCGTTCAGGCGGGCTTTACGCTGCACAACTGCTATCGTAACTTCCCCGAAGGCACCATCCATATCATCGCGGTCGAGGCCATCGAGTCTGACAAGTGTCCACACGTGGTGGTAAAGGCCCGTGGGCAGTACTTCATCTCCACCGACAACGGCATCTTCAGCCATATCCTCGATGGTGATTTTGAGGAAGCTGTGTATATCGACGTGGAGCAGGACACGGACTTTTTCACTTTCGCCACGCGCGACCGTTTCGCCAAGGTGGCCGTCATGATCGCCAAAGGTGAACCCCTGTCAAATATAGGCGCTAAGCGTGAGAAGCTCAACGATGGCGGCTCGTTCTGCGCCATCGTCAAGAACAATGTCATCGAAGGCATCGTCATGCACATCGATTCCTACGACAACCTCATCACCAACATCTCCAGGGAGCTGTTCGAGCAGGTGGGCAAGGGACGTGCTTTCACCATCAAGGTCAAGGGCGATCTCTATACCATTGATGAGATCTCGGAATGTTACGACGACGTGGATCCACTCGATCCGGTGGCGCTCTTCGGCACCCACGGCTATCTCGAAATCGCCCTCAACCATGCCAAGATGGCATCACTCTGGGGCATCGAGCTTCGCTCAACGATCCAAGTGGTGTTTAACTAAGCGTCATTTCACAATAATTTTTTGTGTCTTCACTTGCTCACCGATCAGTATCAAAACATATACACCAGAAGTCATTCCATTGGTGCTGATGCTCTTTTCGGTGCTCCAAGTGCCGATCACTCTACCCAGCATGTCAATCACCTGAACGGTTCCTTCGCCGTTGATGATGATCTCGCCGTTGCTAACGAATGCAAAGTTGTCGTCGTTTTCCCCGGTAGCGAACACCAACTTGAATCGACTGGCATAATCGGTCGTTTTGGCATGGAAGCTATAGCTTGGGGTTTGGAGCAAATCGACATCGGCACCCGTGAGGTTGTCAATGAGATGCAGGTAACTTAACGCAACTTCCTCGTTGGTAAAGCTCATTGTGTAGCTGTCGTTCTTTTCAGCCTTGAAATAGATAGGTATTTCACCCTCGTTGTCAGCGCCGACAATGGCGTAGTCCTTATTCTCTTGCGAGAAATAAACCTTGGTGCTATTTGCGTTGAGTTGGAACTTGCCGAGAGTTGCTCCGCCGTCGAAACGGATGATGGCGTTGTCCAACACATTGCCATGGCTGCCGCTGACCATAATGTTGGTGCGAGCTATGGCTTTTTGTTCCGCATTTTGAGTTGTGAAGGTGGCCTTTTGGGAAGCTGCCGATGCACGCACAAATACGCCTTCCAAAACGGCGATTGCCGTGTTTTCAGTCTCAGCCTTCAAAGCACTACCCTCATTGTTCAGTCTGTAATAAGGCATGTCCAAAGTGGCATTGCTTGCATACGGGTTGCCAATGAGGTTGAAACCCGGGAACTCGGCATTTGGCGTGTAAGACAAAGCTACCTCACCGTTGCCGCTATAAGGTGTTCCTGTAAACGATAGGGTCACATTGTTGCTATTGGCATAAAGATAGCCCTTGCCAGCTTCGAGGTTGTAGCTGCTAGCCTTGTAATTGATCCATTCGTAATCCTGGCTCTCGTCAAAGGTGTAAAGGTCAAAATCGTTGTCAAGCATGTGCTCCACAGTTTCGGGATCGACTTCTTCGAAGGGAACTGAGATGAGATAGTAGCCTCCGTCTCCGCTATAGGCGTTGATGGTAATGGTTTGGGCTTGTGATGTCGAGATGCCAAGAAGAAGGTGGTTCTTCACTGATAAAACAGCATTGGCATTCGGATTATAAGTGGTGGAGCCTGAAGTAGTCGGAGGAGACATTGGGTTATAATTGGTATAGGAGCTATACGAATAGATGGCTTGACTTGTACTTGTGTTGTAAACTGAGCATGACATATAAGGTGATGTGTCGTATCTCCCTGAATTGTCGTCAGCCACAATGACTAGGTTAGAGGTGCCGTCATAATCAAACGGGGTGTCAAAAACAATGAAGGTCCAAGCATTGGCGGCCATGGTGACGCTGCCACTGAACACCTTGTCAGATTCTGCCACCGTAATCCAATCGACATTGTCACTGAAAAACGACTTATCCGTCGTGGCCAAATAGAAATCATACGTGCGGGTTCTCTCCGCTCCTTCATTGTAGAATGCCATGCAGGAGATGGTTCCAGCCATGCCGATTTCTTGTGGCGTGTAAATCTGCTGTGACAAGGCGTAATTATAATAGCTGTAACTCGGCAAATAGTTGTTGGTTGTTTCTCCCGTGCCTATTTCCGTAGCTTGGATGAACGAGGCCACAAGAGTCCTGTCGTTAAGAGCTACAAAGCTGATTTCCAAATCATTGGAGATTATCTCGTCGTTTTCGGTCCAACCGATGAAAAAGTAGCCCGTATTGGCTGTAGCCGTGACCGTACAGGTTTCTCCAAAGGTATATTCACCGCCACCCGTCACTATACCGCCTTGAGCGGGATTAGCGCTCACCGTTATGTTGACAGGTTCTGTGGATGGAGCCGCTTTGGTGATACGGAGTTGGTTCTTTACATTCATGATCGTCCCGTAGTAAGTCGAAGTATTTGTTGGGTCGTAGTCCGTACTTTCGTTATAGACACGTATAGCCTGGCTTTGGGCATTAAACACGCGGCACTTCAAACCACTGCTAGTATTGGTAGTGGTATGGTCGTCAGAAACAAGAACCACATTGGATGTGCCGTCATAGAAGAATGGTGGATTCAACGTGATGACCGTCCAATCATTGGCCACCATGGTGACACCGCCGCTAAAGACTTTGTCAGAAGTGGAAATGGTTTCCCAATCTCTATTTCCAGTGAAGGAACTCTTCGACGTGTTTTTCATATAGAAATCGTAGTAGCGCGTCTTCTCTGTGCCGCCGTTATAGAAAGCAATGCTAGTAATGACACCTGCATCGCCAAACTCTTCAGAAGTATAGATTTGTTCAGAAAGTGTGTTTTTGTACAAACTATAACTAGGAAGGTAATCGCTCGTTGCATCGCCGCCGTCGCCAATCACGCGACCCTCCACGAAATTGGCTACCAGCTCCATATCGCTTGTGACATTGAAAGTATAGGTAGGCGTATAGGAAACAATGCTGTTGTTCAAGGTCCAATTGATGAAGAAATAGTCATCGGCAGGCGTGGCAGTCACCGTGCAACTTTGGCCATAATCGAACACGCCACCACCCGTGACCGTGCCATGTCCAGTAACATCGGGAGCAACCGTGACCGTATAGGTCTGATAAGCCGAAGCACAATTACAGTCAAACTCATAGAGCACACCGGAAGTGGGGGTGCCACTTGTTTGATAAATTACGAAGTCATTCTCATATTTCACGACAAATGAACATTCACTGGCCATACTCGCTGAATGCCATGTCAACGTCACATGAACGCCATGACCGATTTCCAATTCGTAGAAAGCGCCGCCGCCTTTCTCGATGGTCAGTTCTTGGGTTGGGCTGCCGTCATCGAACGAAACATACAACTTGTTTCCGTTCCAACCATCACCGTAGGAGTCACTGAGTTCGAAGACGACTTTACAGGAATTCTTCAAGGTCTCATGGCCTTGCACCGTGAGTCCTCCATTGGCTTCCAAAGTGAAAGTTACAGGGATTTGTTCGTCTTCGGGACAATTGGCTGCAATGGTGGCTGTGAACTGGCAGGTCACCATCTCATCCATGCCAATCGTGCCAATTGAAATGGATGGATTTGAAATGGTGATATAATCACTGGTGGAACTCATGGTAGCCACGGCCTCGTTGGCTTGGTAATGACCTTTGTTCCTAAACCTGGTGGTCACAGTAATCGTTTCACCTGGGACGAAACTGCCGTCCCAGTGCATATCATGATAGGCTAACACAGCCTCGTTGGCATTGACAACAATGTTGCCTTCCCAAGTCTGGGCACCATTGGCTGCGGCATAGTGGATCGTCACAAGTTCGCCATCGGCAACCCCTGGTACAATGTGGAACTGAAAACCGCTTACTGTCGTAATGGCGGCAGCAACTAAAGTTCCAAAGGTGTTGACATCGCTGTCAATGACGACATTGGGATCCTCAGAGGTCAAGGTGACTGTGGTGATGCCTGAAGTGGCTTCGGTGCCCACATTTTTGAAACTGATGCTCAAATCGGTATAATCACCGACATGGGCTTGGCTTGGAGTGAAGCTGTCAACCGAGATATAGGCACTTTCGATGGTAGCGGCGGGAATAGTTTCAATAAAGGGGATGCGTTGGGGAGCGGTCACACAGAGGGTAACATTGCAGGCTTCGGTTACAGGAGTGATGGGGACGTATGCCCTTCCTGATTCTCCAACGAGCGCCGTGCCAAGAAGCACGCCGTCCTTGCTAATGGCCACGTATGAGCCGGGAACGGCATCCACCTCGTAGCTGTCGATGCCGATAGGGAGAATATCCAAATGGCTCACGATGTTGGGCGTAGGTTGCACACGATAAGGCATGATGGAACCATCTCCCAACACGTGATAGGCTTGCCAGTAATAGAGCGGATTGCAATGCACTGGATAACCAAGGGCTCGTGCTGCGTTGCCAGCGAGATTACCAGAGTAAAGGATGGCGCAAACAGTGTTATAGGCATCATTTCTCCAAATGGCATCGTAGCAACCCATGGTGGTCTCCTCGTAAGTCGGCATGGTGCCATCGGCATGGGTTGTGGCGCCCACGCCAAAATAATAGTCGTTGAACCAAGTCGTGCTCGGGCAGGAACCGATATAGGCGTAGGCACCTTTGTTTTCGGCACGCGTCATGGTCTCGCCAAAGCAGGGTGTCTCAAAGCCCCAGTTGCCAGTCTTGCAGCAGTTGCCCATGGCGAGGAAATACTTGTGCTCATTGGTAAGGTTGTTGACATCGTCAACGGTGAATTCCGGATTCATCCAGCTTGATTCGGTGCCGTGAGCTGTATAGTTGGCAAAACCGACACCAGAATTCAAATAGGTATAGCAGTTGTCAAAGGAGCCATGACTGAACTCATTGACATTGGCGAAGCCGTGTTCTGCATTGTAATAATAATTGGTGGCATACCAAACGGTGGGACGACCAACGGTAATGTCCCAGCCGGTATTGTCGTAACCGGCAACGAAAAGCACATTATTCAAATAGCTCGGGTCGGGCATGGCATATTGTTCGTATTCCATGCCTTTGTTGAGCATGGCCGTCATCTGGGCAACGGTCTCAGCTGACAAACGGCTGTGCAACATATCGGGGAACTGGTCGTCGTCGACGCTGGAGTATAAAAGGTCGGTAACGCAACCTGTCTTGCTTCCAATGCCAGAGGGCACCACTTGGTCCTGGTCGCCCATGATCATCAGGAAGGAGGGCGCGTCTTGGGCATACTTGTCGCGGATGAAGCTTTGGATTTCCTCAGCGGTAGAACCGATGACGTCGGTATAGTTCACATCCACATAAATGCCCTTCAGGGTCTTCCATGCCACCCAATTTTGGATGCAGTTCTCGAACATGCGGTTGGCAATGACCAACATTTTCACTGGAGCGGACCATAAGTCGGGATGCTCATCGTAGATATCCCTAAGGGCACGACCGTTGAACAACTGGTCGTAAATGCCAGTGAAATAAGGGCTGTAGGTCTTTTCCAAAATAGCTTCGGTAGCCTTGGCATCAGTACCGTCGAAACGGACTTCCACTTCGATGTCGTTGAACACACGTATCGTGTTGCTGACAGGGTCGTAACTGACGGGTTCGATGCTCATCTGTCCCACTCGAACACCGCGCAAAGTGCCTTCCACACCGACACGAACTACGGGTTCCGTGCGGAGACCGCGGGTTTGATAAGCGGCTTCATTGTAGGCGAAAGGAACATTTTCGGGGTTCTCGTCTTTCCAAACGTCGGGTTGACGGGGTGACAAGGTGTGAATACCGTATTCCTCAAGGTTGAAATCTGTGGTGGAATAATGAGTCACGCTAATAGTAGGCGTAGCACCGAAAGGAATGGCGATCAGCTGGTTCACGACAGGGATCTGAGGCTCACCTTCATTGCCGCCGATGACGGTGTTAGGCATGGTGAGCGTTGAGAAAACGCCACGCTCGCTTTGCAGTTCACGAACCTCAAGGCCCGAGAACGAAAACGAGGCTTTCAGCCCCGTCATATCACTTTTTTCACATGCTGCTTTGTCGGTTGTGCGCAGTCTGATATTGTTTTGTGCCATAGCACTCAGGCTGAATGCTATGGCACAAAGAACGAATAAATGCTTTTTCATTGTAGGATTGTAAGCCGTTTATTTTTTCACGAAACGTTGGGTCTGGACCAGACCTTCTGAAACCATCTTGATGAGGTAGGTGCCTGCGGGCAGCTCGCTCACGTTGACGGTGAAGCGCTTCTCGTCCACGGGCTTGCTCATCAGCATTTCGCCCATGATGTTGTAAACCTCGTAATGGTTCACGGTGACGTTGCTTTCCACCATGAGGGACTCGCTGGTGGGGTTAGGATAGACACTGAGTTTGTAGGCGACAATCTCGTTGACACCTTCGTAGTTGATGTAAACGCGGTTGAGCAGGATGTCGTCGACGTTGACCATGAACTGGTCGGTGCAGTTGTAGTGAACGATGGCTACGTAGATATCCTGACCTTGGTAGGCTCTGAGGTCAACGTTATACTGATACCAGTTGCCGGCTTCCTTGGCGGTCATGTCAACATCCCAAACGATGGTGAATGCATCTGGATCGTCGCCCACGGTGGTTGACACGGCAACGCCGAGATGTTCGTTCGGATGGGTAATGTCTTGGACGCAAGCGCTGAACAATACTTGCTCGCAGTCGAGTTTATAAGGGGTCACGAGGTAATTCTCGGGGAACAGGGGCGATTCAGAGATATCGACCGATGCTGAGGTCACGCTGAAGGGGTTTTCGGGGTGGCCCCAGTTTTGGCGCATCTCCCAGTTGTATCCGTCGCCGTCGCCATCGAGGGTGTTCAGGTGCATGATGCCATCGTTGAAGTCGAAGAGGATGTCGCCCTCCGGTGGGGTGGGAGGAGCCGGGGTGTATTCACCCAATGAATAAATACCGATGAGGTTGGGGCTCTTGTCGACATCACCGAAGAAATATTGCGAACCATCAACTTCGCCGATGTAGGCGCCGCCTGCCGAGCAAGCCATACCCCATCCAGGTGTAGTCGAGAAGTCGAAGATGTAGTTGGAGCTCATGACGTCGGTGTCGATGTTGTAATCGAAAACATGATCTGTAAAGCCTTCAACGGCATTCAGCAGGAGGTGGTGGCCACCGTTCTCATCGATGAAATAACCTGTGCCATGAACGGTGTGGCCACCCAGGCTGGCAGCTGTAGCTGTCTGAAGGATTTGGCCGCTGCGGCTCACGAGCTTGAGGTTGAGCATGAGGTTCGGGCTGCTGCCGGTAGCTCTCTCGCCAACCCAGAATGCGTCGTTCACCGGGTCATAGGAGCAAGTGCCGAGTTCGCTCAAAGAGGTGCTGATGCAGTTTGATGTGACCAATGTCTTGTTGTGGAGGTCATAGCACCAGATGGTACCTGAATGAGCATCGCAGCCATAGAAATAGGTGCCGTCGAAGGTCATGTCGCGCATATAGTTGTCGGAGTTGTCGACACCGGCGACGTCGAACTCGTCGAGAAGGTTGCCATTGAGGTCGTATTTGTAGAACATGGAGAGCACTGTCGATGACTTTCCCCATGCAGCGGTATAGATGTTCTCTCCGTCAAAGACCACGGCGTGCTGACGGCCTGTTGAACAACTGAATGAATTGACGAAATTCCATTCCTGGGCTTGGGCAGCCACCATCAAAAACAGTGATGCAACGAGGAATATAGTTTTCTTCATGGTATTCGTGTTGTTATTGTTTAATTTCTATCCTTTTTGCGGAGGGCGTATGCGGCACCGAAGCCGATGAGCAGCAATGCGCCACTGCCAAGAGGAGATTCCTGGTCACCATCCATTCCGTGAGAAGTCGGCAAACTAAGAATGCCACCTTCTCCCTCACGGTTGTAACTGTCGTTTTGATATCCGGCTTCCGGACCGCGGTCAAACAAACCTTTGTATTGAGCTGAAGCGCCGAGAGTAATTCCGAGAACGATTGCGAGTGTTAATGCTATTCTTTTCATTTTTTTATCTGTTTTTTATTATTTAACAATGATTTTTTGAGTCTTAGTTTCTGAACCGGTAGTCAGTTGGAGCACGTAAACTCCAGCTGTCATATTATTGGTGTTAATGTGCTCTTCAGTGCTGCGAGTGCTGATCACGCGTCCCATGATATCGATAATCTGGATGGTGCCAGTACCGTTAACGATAAGCTGTCCGTTGCTGCCGATAAAGGCGAAGTTGTCGCTTTCGTTCAGGTTCTCCTCGATGCCATTGCCGCTGAACACGATGCGGAAGCGCGATGCGTAGTCTGAGGCATTGGCATTGAAGGTATAGCTCGGATTGGCCATCAGGTCGATGTCGGCACCAGTCAGGTTGTCGATGAGGTGGAGGTAGCTCATCTCCACGTCCTCAGTGTTGACGCTGATGGTGTATTGACCATCAGCATTGGCCTTGAAGTTGACAGGCATTTCGCCTTCGGCGTTAGCGCTCACCACAGCATAATCCTTTTCTTCGCCAGGAATGTAGATCTTGGTGTTATCGGGGTTGAGCATGAACTTGGTTAATTCTCCGTCTTCGTCGAAGCTGACGATGGCGCGATCCAACGTGCTGTTGTTTTTACCAAGATTCAGGCTGATTGCACCTTTACTGCCTCCTGATGCTGCTTTGGTGAAAGCCACTGTTTCACCATTGGTAGCGGCTTCAACGACAATGCCTTCCATGGGGTTGATAAGGGTGCCTGCGGGATAACTAATCAATTCTGAAACGCCATCATTGTCAACAATGCGGTAGAATGACTTGCCAATGCCGGTTTGGCATGGATAAGGATTGCCAATCAAGTTCATTCCCGACAAATCCTTTCCGTCAATTTTGGTCAAATTGATGTTACCGTCGGTGTTGTTGAGAGTGCCGGTGAATGATACGCTGGTGTTTTCGGCGCTGGCATACAGATAACCGACTTTGTTTTTGATGTGGGTGAAATGGCCTTCTCCAGTTCCTTTGTAGTTTCTCCATTCTTGACCTTCATAGTATTGGTCGAAAATGTAAAGGTCGTAATTGGAGGGGGTTGTTGAGGTCAGGCCGCTTTCGCTGACGAGGTATTCATCAGTCATGGGCGATGCGATCAAATACCAATGGCCTTTATCATTGGCACTACTAAAGGGAGTGATGGTTCTGGAAATGGTTGCATTAACATTGTTGTTGCAGATGAGGTTGCCGCCGTCTTCGATGGTGAGGGAGCCGCCATCAATAGTGATGTTGTTTGCTGTTGCGGTGTAACCGTTAGGGATAGTAACATCTGATGAAATAACCACATTTGCGCTGCTTGACGGAACTGCTCCAGTTGCCCAAGTGGCAGCGTTATTCCAATTGCCATCTGTTGTTGCTGTCGGAATAAATAACATAATGTCATCAACCCATACAGCCGTATAATTGCCTTCTGATTTAAGCGCTATGTATTTAGTGTTTACAGGGCAATAAAGCTCATAATATTTGGGTGCTGATGCAGTGGAGTTAAGTTCATCTCCCCAAGTAAATGATGATTCCACCAATCTGTCTGTTGTGGAATAACCAATTTGCAACTTTTTGCCAGGAACACTACATTTGTAATATAAACTAATATATAATCCATTTGATGTTCCGCTTAATTCGGGTGTAATCAAATATTGAGTGGAGGATGTACTGTATAACTTAAAGCTATATGTTCCGTCGTGTGGGTTTTCATCAATTATACCGGTTGTATTTATCGCTGTCCAATGATTTAATTCACTACTTGTCTCAAAACCATAGCTATAAGGTATGGCTTGGACATATGAAGTTTTGAAACTTACCGCATCAGTCCAATCGCTATTATTGTCTTCATCGCATTTTGCACGCACATAAACGAAATATTCAGTATTTGGGTCTAAACCCGTAATCGTGTAAGAAGGAGTTGTATTTATTGTGATGAAATCAGTTGGGGCAGCGTTATTAGGAGTGGCATAATTCACATTTGAATAATAGAGCTGCCATGCTGTTTCATTACCGCCAGCCGTCCAAGAAATATTGGCGGTAGTTGAAGATGTGGCTTCGGCTGAAAGGTCGGTTGGGGTTGTACAAGATGATGAAAGCTCTGATATTGTAATATCATCAATGTATAAATAGACCCACGTGCCTGTGAAGTTTGTATATTTAATGGCGATATACTTTATGTTTGCTACATTAAAATCGTGAGAAAAATATATGTTATCATTATAACTTAAATTTGATACTGTTATATCAGTTTCTAAAAATGTAAAAGATTCAGGATCTGTATTTGTTGTTGAGTAACCAACATTAAAAGTCATATTGGTTGTACCTGTCCTAAAATAATAGAACTGAACGTTTATGCCAACAGAAGATGGCAATTCCGGTGAAAAAAGATATTGATATGTGTCTGCTGTACCTGTTGATCTAAAACGAAAATGATAATCTCCATTACGAGGGTTGTTCCCTTTATATATCGTACCATTACTGCCAGTTGATATTGTCCAACCTTCTCCTGCAAGGTTGTTGTTCTCAAATCCGTACGAATACGGCAGTGTTTTTTGTGCATACAACTCAACCCCTCCGAAAGCCAGAGCGGCGAGCAAAAATGTCAAAAGTAAATTCTTTTTCTTCATAAAGTTTAAATTTTTTGTTTTGTTAATATCTTTATTTGTTTGAAATTCAAGGTGATGAAAAAAGGATTCCGTCCGCACATAGCATCCTAAAAATGGGCTGCAAAATTACAAAAAAATAATATTCATTCGCAAGACTCAGATAAATAATTTAAGGATTTAAGATAAAAAAGATAAATGGTTTGCCAAAAAGATCAATCAACCAACTCGTAATTTGTGCTACGCCCGCCTTCTTCGGTGCGGCGAAGGATGCCTTTGTCAACAAGGTCCTGTATGTCGCGCAAGGCGGTAGCCGAGGAGGTCTTGGTCATCTTGGCCCATTTGCTGGTGTTGAGTTTGCCCTCAAATCCATCCCAAAGACGGTTGATGACTTTGATTTGCCTTTCGTTCAACACGACAGTGTGATGTTCCTGCCAAAACAACGATTTCCGAATCACCCGTTGGGTTTTCTCGGTGGCGGTGTCGATGGCGTTTTCCATGGTTTGCAAGAACCACAAAAGCCATCGGGTGATGTCCAAGCCGTGTTTGCCCATATACTCCAACAAATCATAGTAGTTGTTCCTGTCGCGCAAAATGGCTGACGACATGCTGTAGAAACGCCGTGGCGAGCCGTCGGCTCGTGCCAATAACATATCGGTGAGTGTGCGTGTCAAACGGCCGTTGCCGTCGTCAAAGGGATGTATGTTGACGAACCATAGATGCGCAATGGCGGCTTTCAGCACAGGGTCGGTAGCGGGTTCGCTGTTAAACCATTGCAAGAACAGTTGCATCTGACGAGGCACGTCGTCCGATGGTGGTGCTTCGTAATGGATTTTCTCCTTTCCCATGGCGCCACTCACCACCAGCATCGGCTCTTCGCCGGTACGCCATGCCGCCACGGTAATCGGTATGATGCCGCTTCTTCCGGTGGGAAACAAAGCAGCGTGCCAGTTAAATAGTCGTTCTTCTGTCAATGGCGTGTCGGCTTGTTGTACGGCATCCATCATTACCTGCACTACACCTTCGGTATAATGGTCCGAATGAGATAATCCGCCAATGTCAAGTCCGAGGTGACGTGCCACCGAAGAACGCACATGATCGGCATTGAGGAGCAGACCTTCTATCTCGCTGTTACGTAGCACGTCCTCGGTCATCACTTCGAGCGAGGAGGTGCTCTGTACGTCAAAGCCCAATCCGTCCATCAGGCCAAGCAGATGTCCTTGTTTTTCGCGAACCTGTGCCAATGAAGCAATGATGCTGTCGTTGTTCCAGCAGAAATGGGGCCATTCGGCATATTGCCATATCCAATACGGAGTTTTCATATCAATAATTGAAACAAATAACCTTGTTTTTCGCCACAAAAATACAAATTATCTCTTATTTGCAAGAGATGATGTAAAAAATAATGATATTCGCATCAAAATCTGATTTGAATAAGATGTTAATTGTATTACTTTTTCGTTCTCCGGAATTCCGATGGGGTCATCCCAAATATTGCCTTGAAACTGCGGTTGAAAGAAATCGTGTTGGCAAAGCCGCTGGCTTGGCAAACCTGCTCAATGGTAAGCCTCTCGTAACCAGTGGCTTGGGCGAAGGCGGCACCGATGCGCTCCTTCGACAACCCTGTGCGGTCGATGAGCGTCTGACGCTCGAAGTTGGAATTTTTTTTCAGATATAATAATATTTATTATCTTTGCAATTTGAAGATTGAAGATACAATAATATGCCTTTACTTTATGATTTCAATTTGGATTCGGCGGAAGACCTTGCCCAAAGGCTGGCATCGAATGTGAAACGCCGTAGGTTGGAGAAAGGTTTGTCGCGTAGTGCTCTGTCGATGATGAGTGGGGTGCCGATGCCCACCATCGCCAAGTTCGAGCAGCATCACAGCATCTCGTTGAAGGGATTCCTCGCCTTGGCAAAGGCGTTGGGCTACACTGATGCGATGAAGTCGTTACTCGCCGAGCCGGTATATACCACCATGGAAGAACTTGATACCATTAATAAAAACAAGGCATTGCTGTCCACTAAAAAATCGATATAGTTCTTTGAAATAGTAGTAAAATCAGTTAATCCCAGAGATTTTGAAGTGAAACGGATTTGAATTTATCTTTGCCGAAAACCTTCGGCAGATGAACAAAGACAAGTACGTTTTC
>JAGCPG010000060.1 GCA_017645245.1 Bacteroidales bacterium | reverse complement strand
GGCTATCTGCCACCCAAGCAAACCCTCGATTTCGACTTGAACCGCATCATTGAGGAAAATTCAGAGAAGGTGATCGAATATGTGGATGCCAAGTTTGCCAACATGACCGTGGCACAACAGACCCAGACTAATACAGTGCAGGGTGATGACAACTTCCTTTGCGAGGAACCCAAGTATGCCGATTTGTTCCATTTGGCCCATAACCTGAAGGGTTATTTCGATTACGATCAGGCTTTAGCCTGTGCCAAAGCCCAAGGAAAGCCCATCTTTATCGACTTCACTGGCCACGGCTGTGTGAACTGCCGTGAGATGGAGGCCAATGTGTGGAGCGATCCTCGCGTGAAGGACATGTTGCGCAACGACTTCATCCTCTGTGCCTTGTATGTGGATGACAAGGCTTCGTTACCCAAGGAGGAGTGGTACACTTCCACTTACGACGGCAAGGAAAAGAAGACCATTGGGCGCAAGAACGCCGACTTCCAAATCGCCAAGTTCGGCACCAACGCCCAGCCGTACTACTGCTTGATGGACCACAACGGCAACCTGCTGATGAAGCCTCGCGCCTACGATCTCGACAAAGACGCCTTTGTAGCTTTCCTCAAGGATGGTATCAAGAACTTCCAGGATGGGACGTTCTATCAACATGTTTTGGATTAATACTGAATAACGTAATATGTCTGAAATCCTTCGTGTGGAGGGCTTGAGCAAGTCTTTCAAGCTCTCGCGTAAACAACAAAAGATTGAAAGGACCAACCGCAAGTCAATCGTGGCGGTTGATAACCTTTCGTTTACCGCCAACCGGGGCGAGATCTTCGGCTTGCTCGGTCCCAACGGCGCCGGCAAGACCACCACGCTGCGTATGCTGGCCACCCTGATCGCTCCTGACAAGGGTGACGCCTTTATCGAGGATAGCTCCATCGTGAGCCAACCTGAACAGGTAAGGGCAAAGATCGGCTTCCTCACTTCTGAACTGAAGTTGGAAGATTTCTTTACACCAAACTATTTGTTCGATTTCTTCTCGCACCTTTATGGCATCGAGCCTGAAGTGATCGCACAACGCAAGGCCAAGCTGTTTGAACGTTTCGGCATCGACAAGTTTGCCGAAGTGAAGGTTGCCAACCTTTCCACGGGTATGAAGCAGAAAACCTCTTTGGTGATCTCGTTGGTGCATGATCCTGATTTTATCATTTTCGACGAGCCGACCAATGGTTTGGACGTGCTTACAGCTCGCACGGTGACGGATTACCTTCAAGAATTGCGTGAGCAGGGCAAGACCATCATCCTTTCCACCCATATTTTCAGCTTGGTGGAGAAGCTTTGCGACCGTGTAGGTGTCATCATCGATGGCCGAATGATAGCTTGCGGCACCCTAGAGGAGGTTTGCAGCGGCATGACGTTGGAAGACCGTTTCTTCGAAATGTACAAAGAAGTGAAAGGAGGTGAGGAATGAAAAGCAATACACTGACTATCATCAAGAAAGAGTTCGCCCGTTTCTTTGGCGACCGGCAGTTGCTGTTCACGGCAGTGATCATGCCAGGCTTGATCATTTATCTTGTTTACAGCCTCATGGGCAGTGGTATCCAGAAGATGGTCACCGAGGGTGCTAACGATGTGGTCACCTTGCGCGTTGAGAATATGCCTGCCAGCATGGCTCCGATGATCAAGGCCATCGACAGCAGTATGGTTATCGTTGATCAACCCTTCGATGATGCTGAGATCAAGCTGCTCGAAGACAAGGAACTCAACCTAGTGCTACTGCGCTTCCCCGCTGATTTCGACCAACGTATAGTACAGCATCAGGATTCCGTTCCGAAGCCACTTCCCAACGTAGAGATCTACTACAACTCAACCAACAATGCCGCTTCGCGTGTTTATTTGATGCTCAACACCATGTTGAACAACTACGGCCGTCCATTTACGGTCAATGTGCCGCAGCAGGAGGGACAACGCTTCGACCAGGCCAGTGACGAGAGTATCGGCGCCATGATCTGGAGCAAGATTCTGCCTATGGTGATTATCATGATGCTCTTCAGTGGCGTGATGGCCATTGCTCCTTCCGCTATCGCCGGCGAAAAAGAAAGAGGCACCATTGCTACCCTGCTGGTTACGCCCATGCGACGCAACGAGCTGGCATTGGGTAAGATTATTTCCCTGAGCTGTATTGCACTGCTCAGTGGCATCTCCAGCTTCATCGGTATTGCACTTTCCCTGCCTAAGATGATACAGCAACCTGAAAGTATGCCTGAGGGCATACATACCGATGTTCCAGGTGACATCTTTGGTTTCCATTACGGCACGAGCGATTATCTGGTGCTGTTGTTGGTCATCTTTGCATCGGTGCTCATCATGGCATCGGCGGTCAGCCTCCTCTCAGCGCTGGCCAAGGATGTGAAGAGTGCCGGTACCATGGTGGTTCCCTTCATGCTAGTGGTAATGGTTGCAGGTTTGATGCCGATGTTCCAGAACAGTGTTTCAGAGAATCTTGCCGTCTACCTCATTCCATTCTTCAACAGCATTGAAGTAATGACGGCCGTCTTTGCCCATAATTTGAAGTGGATGCCTGTCATCATTACCTTGGCTGCCAATGTGGCCTATGCTGGCGTGGCTGTGTGGGTGTTGACACGCATGTTCAACAGCGAGAAGATAATGTTCTCGAAATAATATTATGGCTTAACGAAGTACCCCAAAAGGCACCTCAGTAACTCCCGAAGGGGGTTACGTAGTGCCTTTTGGGGTACTTCGTACGCTTTACTTTGCAAAGTGTTGATAGAAAGCGATGATCGTCTCGATGCCCTTGTAGAAGTGGTCGAGGCGGTAGTTCTCGTTGGGTGAGTGGATGGCGTCCTCGCCGAGGCCGAAGCCCATCAGGATAGACTTGATGCCCAACACTTTCTCAAATTCAGAGATGATCGGGATGGAACCGCCTGAACGCATCGGGATAGGCTGCTTGCCATAGGTCTCCATGTATGCTGCTTCAGCGGCTTTGTAGGCCGGCAGGTCGATGGGGCAGCCATAGGCTTGACCACCATGTAAAGGCGTGACCTTCACAGTAACGTACTTCGGAGCGTTCTTCTCGAAGTAGTTCTTCACCAACTTGGCGATCTTCTCATGGTCTTGGTTCGGCACCAGACGGCAGGAGAGCTTGGCGTATGCCTTGGAGGGCAACACGGTCTTGCTGCCTTCGCCAGTATAGCCGCCCCACATGCCGCAGAGGTCGAAGGTAGGACGGATGCCCACACGCTCGATCTTGGTGTAGCCCTTCTCACCACGCAGAGCCTTCACGTTGAGGCTTTCCTTGTATGCTTTCTCGTCATAAGGTGCCATGTTCAACAGCTGGCGTTCCTTGCGTGAGCAGTTGATGACATCGTCATAGAAATGAGGGATGGTGATATGGTTGTTCTCGTCCATGCAGCCAGCGATCATCTCACAGAGTGTGTTCAATGGGTTGGCTACGCTGCCACCGAAGATGCCAGAATGCAAATCTGCATTAGGACCGGTGACTTCGATCTCCCAATAGGCGAGACCTCTTAATCCGGTGGTGATTGAAGGAACGTCACTGGCGATCATCGAGGTGTCGGAAACCAAGATAACATCAGCTTTCACCAGATTTTTGTATTTCACGATCCATTTGGCGAGGCTGCCGGAGCCGATCTCCTCTTCACCTTCAAGCATGAACTTCACGTTGCAGGGTAGGGTACCGGTCTTCACCATAGTCTCGAAAGCCTTGGCGTGCATGAACGACTGTCCTTTGTCGTCATCGGCACCACGAGCCCAGATGCGTCCGTCTTTCACCACGGGTTCAAAGGGCTTGGTGTTCCATAATTCGATGGGATCCACAGGCATCACGTCGTAGTGGCCATATACCAGCACAGTAGGTTTTTTCGGGTCGATGATCTTCTCACCATAGACGATGGGGTTGCCATCGGTAGGCATGACCTCAGCCTTATCAGCACCAGCCTGCAGCAGGTGTTTGCGCCAGCACTCAGCGCAGCGGATCATGTCGGGTTTGTGTGCCGCCTCCGAGCTGATGGAGGGGATGCGAATGAGTTCAAATAATTCCTCAAGGAAACGGTCCTTGTTGTCTTTGATGTACTTGTCAGTGACTTTCATGTTATTACTAGATTTAGTTAAGATTCAAAATATTTCAGTTCCATCGTCTCCCCGTCGAACACCGCATAGGTGAAATCATAAATCCAATTGCCAACAATAGTGGTCAAGGCGTGATCGCCTGATTGGTATTGCATCGGCTTGTGTTGGTGGCCGAAGACAAAGAAATCAATGGAAGGATCTAACAAAGCCTGCTCCTGAGCGTATTGGTAGAGTCGGGTCTTGGGGATGTCGTTGTAATAGCCGCGTTCCACCTCGTTCTTTAGTTTCTTCAAGCGGTGGTTGTGCGACCAACGTAAAGCCAAACGGATGCCGATATCAGGATGGATCCAGCGGAACAGCCATTGGTTTACCTTGTTCGAAAACACTTTTTTCAGGAACTTGTAACCCTTGTCTCCAGGACCATAGCCGTCGCCGTGAACCATGAAGAACTTCTTGCCTTTCAGCGTAAAGACTTCAGGCTCGCGATGTAGCTGGATGCCCAACTCGTCATGCAGATAGCCGAAACACCAGAGGTCGTGGTTGCCGATAAACAGATGCACGGGGATGCCGGCATCGGTGAACTCGGCCAGCTTTCCCTGGATGCGCACAAAGCCACGGGGAACCACCGACTTGTACTCGTACCAAAAGTCAAACAGGTCGCCCATCAGGAACAGCTCCTCACAATCGGACTTGATGCCGTCGAGAAACCGAATCAGCTTCAGTTCCCGCTCGTGGCTGTCCTCAAGCGTGGGGATGCCTAGGTGGAAGTCGGTGGCAAAATAAATGGCCATCAGAACTTGATTTCTGCGCTGCGGCGGATCAGCTCGGTGATGAGGGTGATGAGTTTGGGCTCAACGGCGTTCACCGCCGCGATGACTTCCTCGTGGGTGATCTCCGAAGTGTGATCCACACCGTAGATGTTGCCCATGTCAGAGACGATGCTCAGGCCGAACACCGGCAGTTTGCCTTGGCGTGCCACGATGACCTCAGGCGTAGTCGACATGCCGATGGTATCGGCGCCGATGATGCGGAAATAACGGCACTCGGCAGGGGTTTCGTAGGTCGGTCCGGTGGTTGAGCAATACACGCCGTGCTGCACCCAGATGCCTTTCTCCATGGCGATCTGGTCGGCCAGCTTGATCAAGCGCTTGTCGTAAGCCTCGCTCATGTCGGGGAAACGCTCGCCGAAGCGGTCGTCGTGCGGCCCGATCAACGGGTTAGGCATGGCATGGATATGGTCGTTGATGATCATGATGTCACCCACATGGAATGCTGGGTTGAGACCACCTGCCGCATTGCTGAGGATGAGGAACTGGATACCCATCTTCATCATCACGCGGATAGGGAACACCACCTCGCTCATGGGATAGCCTTCATAGTAATGGAAGCGGCCTTGCATGGCGATGACCTTGCGTCCGGCGATGGTGCCAAACAGCATCTGGCTCTGGTGGCCCTTCACCGTTGAAATGGGGAAGTTCGGAATCTCCGAATAGGGAATGGCATACTCAACCGTGATGCCGTTGGCCAGCCCGCCTAGGCCGGAACCTAACACAACGCCGACTTCGGGCTTGAACCCGTTGGTTTTCTTGTTGATGAAATCAACTGTGCTGATGATCTTTTCGTACATAGTCCAATATTTCTTTGTTGAATTTTTCTTTTTGATGGATGTTGATGCTGATCGGCGCTACAAACAATGGAACCGATTCAAACTGACAAAGATAAGGAGAATTTGTCAATCGAGCAAAATCTTTTTCGGTGGAGACGATTATTTTTTGGTTCCCCGACAGCTCATGGTATTTCTTGAGCACGGCTTTGATGTCCTTTTCCGAATAGGTGTGATGGTCGCGGAAAGTGATGGTTTCCAGATGTTTGAATTGGCTTGAAAGCTTTTCTTCAAGAGGCTTGGGATTGGCGATGCCACAAAACAGCAATATACCGTCCGCCTCCTCGAGCGAAATTGTTGACGCCGCATCGTTCATGGGCTCCAAAGGCTCGTATTCCAACGAGGAGAAAAACACTTTTTGGTGGGGGAGTGGCTTCAACTTGGCGATGACTTCGGCTTGGTTTTCAGCATCCAGCTCCTTGGGCGATTTGCTGACCATGATGATTTCGGCCCGCTTGGCGGCGCTCCTGATATCACGCAAGGTGCCCGCAGGAACCAGGAAATCCTCGGAATACAGCTTGCTGTAAGCGGTCAGCAGGATGTTGAGCCCCGCTTGGGTGCTGCGGTGCTGATAGGCATCGTCAAGCAGATAGAGCTCTGGTGGGCGGTCCATGGTGTCCATCAGTTCGATGGCTCGGTTGCGGTTTTCATCGACGGCGACCAGAACATCCTTGTATTTGTTGAAATATTGCATCGGCTCGTCGCCGATGGTCTCTGCACTGTTGTTTTCCAAAGCCAGTTGAAAACCTTTGGTTTTGCGACCATAGCCCCTGCTCACTACGCAAACGCGATACTGCTCCGAAAGCAATTTGATGAGGTACTCCACATGCGGGGTTTTGCCCGTGCCGCCGAGCGCCAGGTTTCCCACGCAGATCACCGGCTGGTCGAATTTCTTCGACTTCAGGAGGTGCCAATCGTATAGCTTATGCCTGATTTTCAGGATAATATGATACAAAAACGATATGGGCAGCAGCAAAATGTTCATAATGGGGTCAAAGTTAGACATTTTTCGCTAATTTTGATGCCCAAAATTATGAAAATATGACGGTAAAGGAAATCATGGACTGCATCACGGAGATCGCTCCGTTGCAGTGGCAGGAGGATTACGACAACGCCGGACTTCAGGTAGGCGATCTGAACGCCGAGGTCCATCAGGCGTTGATTGCCTTGGATGTGACCGAGGAGCTGTTGGATGAGGCCATCGCCAAACATTGTGATCTGGTCATCAGCCACCATCCCTTGATCTTCCGTGGCTTGAAACATCTCACCCCGCAGACCTTCATCGAGCGCGTGGTGATGAAAGCCATCAAGCACGACATTGCCATTGTTTCGATGCATACCAATTTGGATAACAGTTATTTAGGCGTGAGCCGAGTGCTGGCCGACAAGTTGGGTTTGACGAATCTGCATCTCTTGCAGCCATCCACGGATGAGCCTGAGTTTTGTGGCGCCGGCATGATCGGTGAGTTTGATCAACCGATGAAAGAAACTGATTTTCTGCAACTTGTTGCCGAAAAGATCGACTCTTCCTGTCTGAAACATTCCGCCTTGACGGGTAGAATGATCAAAAAGGTGGCGTTGTGCGGCGGTTCGGGCACGCCTTTCATGCCCGATGCCCTGAGCCAAAAGGCCGACGCTTACCTCACCGCCGACATCAAATACCACGATTTCTTCACGCCCGAAGGCAACATCCTGCTGGTGGATGGCGGCCATTTTGAGACCGAACAATTTACGAAAGAATTAATTAAGGTCTTGATAAAGAAAAAAATTCCTAACTTTGCAGCCGAAATCGCCGAGACCAATACCAACGCGGTTCACTATTATTGTAAAAAATAATTCAAAACATAGATCATGGCAGAGAAAAAAGCAAAAGAAGTCAAGAATGTGGTCAACGAGGAACAACCAGTTGAAATCAGCATCGAACAGAAGTTAGAGGCGTTGTATACCTTGCAGCAGGTGGATTCGAAGATTGACAAGATCCGCGCTTACCGTGGCGAGCTGCCGCTGGAAGTCCAGGATCTGGAAGACGAGGTCGCCGGTCTGGAAACCCGTATCGGCAACTTCCAGGAGGACATCAAGAAGTTCAACACCGAAGTGGCCAACTACAAGATCAAGATCAAGGAAGCCGAGGCGCTGATCAAGAAGTATGAGGATCAACAGAACAACGTCCGCAACAACCGTGAATATGATTCAATCAGCAAAGAGATTGAGTATCAGCAATATGACATTCAGCTCAGCGAAAAGAGAATCAGAGAGGCCACGGCCAAGTCGGATGAGATCAACGCCAAGATCACTGCCGCACAACAGCGTCTTGATGAACGTAAGAATGACCTGACCATCAAGAAGGAAGAGCTGAACACCATCATTGAGGAGACTCAGAAAGAGGAAGAAGCTCTGCTGAAGCGTTCCGCCGACTGCGAAGGCCTGATCGAGGATCGTCTGCTGGTGGCGTACAAGCGCATCCGCAAGAACGCCCGTAACGGTCTTGCCGTGGTGGGCATCAACCGCGACGCTTGCGGCGGCTGCTTCAACAAGATCCCTCCGCAACACCAACTTGACATCTGCACACACAAGAAGATCATCGTCTGCGAGTACTGCGGCCGCATCCTCGTCGACAAGGTGATCATCGACAAATATCAAGAGTAATTACAGCTTGAATTTCAGAGTAACGACGACCTTGTTCCGCCATTTGTGCTGGACAAGGTCGTTTACTATATTCTCCCCGTTGACATAGTATCTGTAGGGGATGTAAGCCGTGGTGGCCTCGGTGAGCTCGTAGGCAAAATCCCACGAAATGACCTCATTGGCGGCATAGCCCACGCCACAGGCCACTTTCTTGACACTGCCGTAGTCTTTGCCAAAACCATAGGGACTGCCGTAATAGGCGGCGCCGCAACGGAGGAAGAACTGCCTGACACGCCATTCCGTTCCCAAGCGGATGTTGCAGGAAGGTTTTAGGATATCCTTGATATCTTTGTTTTCGTCGGTAAACGGATACTCGTATCCGATGAATCTGGAGGAACCGTAGTTGAGGTATTCCACGTCGGCGGAGAACAACCCCTGTTGCCCGAAGAGGATGGCCATACTGCCGATGAAGGTATGTGGTGTGCTGAATTCGTAGGTCTGGTAGAAAATGGGCGAGAGGTTGCGATGGTAATACTCCCCGTCAGGACAGCCGTTCATGTTGGTTCCGATCGCGGTACTATAAGTCTCGCCGAAGGTGAAGCGTGTCCTGGAATGCCATGCCGCGCCGATTCTCAGCCAATCGAATGGATAGCAGATGACGCCGCACTTGAAGTTAATGCCCCAAGCGGTGTCGCTCAGTTCCTCGGTGTATCCCCATTTGTCGAACAGGTTGGAAGGGTCGTTCTCTTTGGCGGGTGTCTCAGTATACTCGCGTTTGCTGACGCGTTTGAGGTGCTTCAAACCCATGCTGGCTCCCACGAACAGCTTGTCGTATAGGTTGCTGCTGACGGTGAAGGTCCATTCCTCGTTGCGGCCCTTGGAGGTGATGTTGTCGCTTTGGTTGACGTTGCCCGGAGGGACCGGACTATCGTAGAAGATGTTGCCGTCCGAATCCGTGTACTGGTCGATCAGGTAGGTCTCCCAGGCAGGGCTGAGGGAGTAGGGATAGTAGTTGTAAAGATAGTCGCCCACATTGGTATTCGGATTGAAGAGGTCGTCGATGCCGTTGACGGTCTGGAGAAAGGCGTCGACCATTGAGCTGCTGGGGTTAAGGCCGAGGGCGCTGCTTTTGTAGTTGTAGTCGTTGGTGCGGGTGAGTCCGATGCCGAACTGCACATAGCGGATGGCTTCGTAGTTGCTGAACGGAGTGGCTAGGATTACGCCTGTGCTGGGGATGGTCATTCGGAGCCTCCCGTCAGTTTGTCTGTTGTCGTAATAGTTGGAATTGACGATGGCATGTTGCAGGCCCGTGGTGAAGGTTATTTCCTGGGTGCGGTACAATCCCAGACCCGCGGGGTTGATGCAGGTGGCGGTGATGTCGCCGCCCAAGGCTCCCGTGGCATTGCCCATGGCCATGCTGCGGCCCGTGCCTTCATAATAGGTCTGTGTGTTGAGGATGGCATCGTCGATGCCTTGAGCGCGAAGCATGGAACCGGCCAGCAGCGCGATGAGTAGGAGCGTATGTTTATTAGGTATTCTTCTCATAGTATCAAAAAAGGACTATCTTCGGCAAAGATAATCCTTTTTGGGTTTGTTTCGATAAATTTTAGTCTATTATCTTCTTCCACCGCCGCCACGACTGCCGCTGCTGTGGCTGCTTGAACCACCACCGCGACTGCCGCTACTGCTGCTGTGGCTGCTGGAGCCGCTGCTACGGCTACTGCTACCGCTGCTGTAGCTTCCGCCGCCACGGCTGCTGCTTCCACTGCTGTAGCTACCGCTACTGCTGCGGCTACTCGAACTGCTGTGGTTATAGCTGCCGCTTGAAGAGGGTCTGCTGGAGCTACTCGACGACGGTCTGCTGATGCTGCTGCCCGAGGATGAAGGTCTGCTCGATGAGGAGCTGTTTGGACGGACATATTCAGAGCTGGAGCGTGATTGACGGCTGTCGCTGGGCGAGGTGTAGGTCTTGCGGCTTGAGGAAGCGCTGGTGCTGCCGGGACGGGCTGTGGTGCCCGAAGATGGTCTGCCACTCATGGTAGGTCTTGAGACGCTTGCGCTCGAAGTGGTAGGTCTTCCGCTAGGACGGGTGCCGGCGCCGTTGTTCTGTGGACGGCTCATAGAACCTGCCGTGTTGCCGTGACGTACGCTGGCTACGTAGTTGCCGAATCCGCTATTGTTCGATCCACCGTTGTGGCCAGGTCCGCCGCCATGTCCACCGTGTCCGCCGAATCCGCCAGGGCCGAAGTGGTCATGGTGATGGTGGTGATGATGGTAATAGGGATGATACCAGTAGTAGTCGTACCAGCTCCAATAGAAGCCGTACCAGTAGTAAGGACGGTACCAGTACCACGGGTTGTACCAGCTATAATAGTAGTCGTAATAATAAAAGGAGCGGTAAGGATAGAATCCCCAGTTCCAGGCATCGCCGAGATAGATGTAGGTGTTGCCGCCACCGTAGCTGTTGCCGGTGTAATAATCGTCATAGTAGTCCATGGTGGAGGTGGCGCCGGTGCCGAAACGCTTGATGCGGGCTGCGAAGTCGGCATCGTAGTAGGTCTCGGTGGTGGTGTAAACCACGCCGTTGGTGTCGGTCACGGTCTCGGTGCTCTGATAGACGGGCTCGGTGTTGGGCACGTAGTTCTTGCTATCGGTGTAATAGGCCTGATAGTCGTAGTTAGAGCTGCCGGTGCTGGGGGTTACGGTACCACCGTTGTTGCGCGCCTGCCTATTGGGATTGTTGTATGGCGAGTAATAGGTGTCGTCGTAGGCCATCTTCTTGTTTGATGAGCAGCCTGCAATCGCCAGGACTGTCAACAAAACGGGAATTATTCTAAGCGTTTTCATTTTATTATGTATTTAATTTTCTATTTTTGCAGTCTGAAAAGCAAGTAGGAATTATACAAAAATTATACCAAGATGGCAAAAGAACTGACAACTCGCAAAGAAAATTATTCGCAATGGTACAACGACCTGGTTGTGAAGGCCGATTTGGCGGAGCAATCCGCTGTTAGGGGATGCATGGTGATCAAGCCTTACGGCTACGCGATCTGGGAGTTCATGCACGATGCCTTGGACAAGATGTTCAAGGAAACGGGTCACGTGAACGCCTATTTCCCGCTGTTCATTCCAAAGAGCTTCTTCAGCCGCGAGGCTGACCACGTGGAGGGTTTCGCCAAGGAATGCGCTGTGGTGACGCATCACCGTTTGATGAACGATCCCAATGGCAACGGCGTGGTTGTCGATCCTTCGGCCAAATTGGAAGAAGAGCTGATCGTCCGTCCCACCTCTGAGACTATCATCTGGGACACCTACCGCAACTGGGTGAAGAGCTATCGCGACCTCCCGATCCTGTGCAACCAATGGGCCAACGTGGTGCGCTGGGAGATGCGTACCCGTCTGTTCCTCCGCACGGCCGAGTTCCTGTGGCAGGAAGGTCACACGGCCCACGCCACCATGGAAGAGGCTGAGGCCGAAGCCCAAAAGATGCTGGGCGTATATACCGACTTCGCCGAAAAATGGCTGGCCATCCCTGTGTATCAGGGCGTGAAGTCGGCCAATGAGCGCTTCGCCGGCGCCTTAAACACTTACTGCATCGAAGCCATGATGCAGGACGGCAAGGCCTTGCAGGCAGGCACCTCGCACTTCCTCGGACAGAATTTCGCCAAGGCTTTCGACGTGAAGTTCCTCAGCAAGGAAAACAAGCTCGAATATGTGTGGGCTACCTCTTGGGGCGTCTCCACCCGCTTGATGGGTGCCTTGATCATGTCGCACTCCGACGACGACGGCCTCGTGCTGCCGCCTAAGATTGCCCCGATCCAAGTGGTCATCGTGCCGATCTACAAGAACGACGAGGAGAAGGCTTTGACCTTCGCACGTTGCGAGGAGATGAAACAACAGCTGGTCAACGCAGGACTGCGCGTGAAGTTCGACGACCGCGACACCCAGAAGCCTGGCTTTAAGTTCCACGAGTGGGAGCTGAAGGGCGTGCCGGTACGCCTGGTGGTTGGCCCGCGCGATGTCACCAACAACACCGTTGAGCTGGCTCGTCGTGACACCATGTCCAAGGAGTCGACCTCATACGATAGTATCGTGAACACGGTGCTCGGACTCATGGATGAGATCCAGGCCAACCTGTACCAGAAAGCGCTAAAATACCGCAACGACAATACCTACGACGTCAATACTTGGGACGAGTTCAAGGCGCAGATTGAGAAGGGCGGCTTTGTACATGCCTTCTGGGATGGCACCACCGAGACCGAGCTGAAGATCAAGGAAGAGACCAAGGCCACCTTGCGTTTCATCCCGCTCGATGTCAAGGAGGAAGAGGGCGTTGACGTGTATTCGGGTAAGCCCGCCAAGATGAGAGTGTATTTCGCAAAGGCCTATTGATGCCTTTTCTTAATCGGAATAGGGCATGATGTTGTCGCCGATGGTTTCCAGTTTCAGCGGACAATAGTAAACCGTGTCGATGGTATCGGCGGGGATCCAATGGCCGTCAGGTCCGATATGGCTATAATGGATCTTTTTCTTCTGCTTTGAATACCTCTTGTAAAACACACGGCCGATGTTGTAATTGTAAATGTGAAGCTCATCGAAGGTCTTTACGTAAACCGTGTTGGTGCCTGAATAACTGACGGTGGTCCAGTTGGATTCCAGGTCTTTGCCATCGATGATTCCATGGCAATTGTAGTCACCTATAAAGAAGGTTCCCAAGGAGTAGCCTTTGAGGTTAATCGTAGAGGTTCCGTTGTTAAATTTAGTTCTCAATTTGCAACAATTCAGTAGCACAGTGAAGTCGCCCGAGCCGTCGTTCACCTCAAGGAAGAGATTGGGCACCAGCGAATCGTATTCAATGCTGTCGTTGTTGATGAAACTCGATGGGTAGTTGTAGCCTCTCAGCGTGTCGGTGGTGATGGTTGCGTTGGAGTTGAAGATGAGCGAAAAAATGGTGTCGTAATACACGGTCATTTCAAGGGTATAGTCGTAGGGTCGAAGGAAATCGAGGGTGTTTTCGTTGCGGATGACCAACTTGTTGAGTTTGATGGTGCCGTCCTCGTCGGATGCCTCTTCGATCTCCGTGGTAATACGATCGATCAGGTTTTCGCCGGTTTCGATGTGGATGAGCCCGGGCTGGTGGCTGTCATCGCAATGCTTCAGTGTGACGTTGACGTTGTCCCACATTTCAACGACCTGAAACGATTCGTTCAGGACGTATTCCTTTTCGACGATGTCGCCGTTGGAGAACTTGTCGCAGGAGCCCAACAACATGCTAACGCAAGCCAGGAGGAAGATGTCGATTTTTCTTTGCATGGGGTAGATAATATTTTTGATTGAAGCGGTAGCCAATGCCAAAAGTGAGATGGTCGGCCCTGGCCAGGTGGGTCGACAGTGAGATGTGGGCGTAAAGGTTGTCGTGCAACTGGTAACGCATGGTGACTTTTTCGAAGATCTTGCCTTTGTCGCGGTCGGTGTACTGGTTGTACTTCAGGTGCCATCCCACTTCAAAATAATACGACATTCGGTTCATCGTCATGGCGTAGCACAAGGTGAAGTTGAGCTTGGTCATCTGAAAGATGCTGATGGTGTCGATCTGGGGAAATTGTGTATCTGAATTCGTATTTGTGAATAGAATTTGTCCGTTGTCAAGAGCTTTGCATTTTGGTAGGGATTGGTCGGAGCAGTCGAGCACCAGCGAGAGGCAAACGCCGGCGCGGCTGTAGCGGGTGAACTGGGCGAGAAAATAGCCTGAGAGGTCGTGAACGGGGTAAAAGTGGTCCGTTTCTCCACCAAGGGTCTGCGACACGTTCTTGAAGCCGATGCCGTAGTCGAGGTCAAAGGAGAGCCATTTTTTATGGTCGAACTCAAAGGGATAGTATTCAGGCCTCACGCCCGGAGTCAGGGTGACGCGCGGTTTACGGAGGTAATAAGCCAGTCCCAGTGCGCTGCTAAAGGTGTTCAATCCGTAGTTGGGCAGCTTGGTGCAGCCGTTGGAGAAATGGGTTATTCCAACTGAGAAAACCGACATCAACCTGGGGGTGATTTTCTGGCGGTATTCGAAAGAAAGGTTGACGGCAGCATTCAGGTGTGAACCGATGGAAAAGTTGTAGTAATAGTTGTTGCCGTAAGGTTCGAAATGCTTGGTGAGATAGGCCAAGCCGATGCCCAACTTGAAGGTCAGTTGGCTGTTCTCGCTGCGATTCAAAGGATAGTTAATGAAAGGGTAGAGGGCATACACATGGCCGAGTTCCTCGAAATTCCCCAGGTTGGACTGGTAGAAGGTGACGCCGAGATAGGGATAGTTGTAGTTGGGCTCCCATTCGTTTTTGCCGTAGGTGTTCTGGTATATCGACGCCTCAAAGGCCCAGTAGCGCTTGTTGAAACGGCGCATCTCAAAGTGGTGATGGTAGAAGAATCCGTAATGGGCTCGGGCCTCCACCATGATGTTGTTGCTCGCCAGCCAGGGGTAATCCTGTCCCCATGCCTTCATCCCGCAGAACAGGAAGGCCGTGATGATGCCGATGACGAGCGACTTTGAGGGTTTCATAACAGAATAAACCGCAAAGTTAGTCATTTATTTTGAAATGCTTATTTTTGCATTTTCAAAACTAAGGATATGGACGAACGTCTTGAAGCTTTTAAACGACTGTTGGACATCATGGATCAGGTGAGGGCGGGATGCCCTTGGGATAGCACGCAAACCATTGAGAGTCTGCGACATCTGACCATTGAGGAGACCTACGAACTGAGCGAGGCCATCCTGGCCAACGACTTGAACGAGGTGAAAAAGGAACTAGGCGACCTGATGCTGCACTTGGTGTTTTATGCCAAGATTGGCAGTGAAAAGGGCGCTTTCGACATCACCGACGTGCTAAACGGCATCTGCGATAAGATGGTGGTTCGGCATCCGCATATTTTTGGCAACGAAAAGGTGGAGAACGCCGAACAGGTGGAGCAAAACTGGGAGAAGATCAAGTTGGAGCGGGAACATAACCGCAGCGTGCTGGGTGGCGTGCCCAACGGCTTGCCATCCTTGTTGAAGGCTTATAGGATGCACCAAAAGACCGCTGGCGTTGGCTTCCGCTGGCCTGACGCCGAGGCTGCCTGGGCCAAGGTGGAGGAGGAGAAGGAAGAACTGTTTGCTGAGCTGCAAAAATCTGACAATCAAGAAAATGTTGAAGCTGAATATGGTGATCTGCTGTTTGCCTTGGCGGCATACGGTATTTATATAGGTGTCAATCCTGATGATGCCTTGGAGAAGACCGACAAGAAATTCAGGCAACGTTTCAATTACTTGGAGCAGAAGGCTCGCGAACAGGGCAAGGGTGTGCAACATCTCACGCTGGAGGAGATGATTTCGATTTGGAAAGAGGCGAAGGAAGGTGAGAGGTGAGAGGTGAAAGGTGGTTTTTTTTGAAAAAAAACGACCAATTTCCAAAACAATTATTATATTTGTAGCCTCAAATAGAATGTAAACTAAATTCATTTATTCAATTATTATTAACTAACTCACACATTATGAAAAAGTTATCTTTACTTTTTGCAATGATTGTCTTCGTTTGCGCCAATGCATTCGCACAATCAATGTATTTTGATTTTAACGACTGCCCAGCAGGCGCTAAGATCGCTCAGACTCTTGGTGAGCCTTGGACAACTTGGTCAAACGCTCCTGGTGGCGCTGAAGACGGTGTCTTCGGTGAGGCTGGTGGCACCATGGCTGCTCATTTCACCTATGGTAACGACCAAGTCCTTTTGCTTGGCGGTATCGAATCAGGTACTTTCGACCTCGTGTTCGACGCTTATGTTCCGAATGGAAAATGCGGTTACTTCAATGTGCTGCACAACTTTGCAGGCAGCGGCTCCACATGGGCAGCTCAATTCTATCTCTGTGCAACTAATGATGGCAGCAGCACTTCAACACCAGCTGAAGGCCATGGTACAGTTCACGCTGGTAGCAACGGCACCGCTGATGTACCTTGTGTTTGGGATCAGTGGATGCAGTACAGAGTACACATTGACATGGACCAGGACCTCGCAACATTGTTCTTCAATGTAGCTGGTCAGCCAGAACAGGAAATCTGCACATGGCAGTGGTCACTCGACAGCTTTGGTGACAACGTTGTCGGCCGTACCCTCGACGCTATGGACTTCTATCCGCCTTCAAACGGTGCTGAGTACTATGTCGACAACATCGGTATCATTTCCGGTGCTGACGACCAAGTGCTGATCGAAGACGACTTTGAGGCTTATCCTCTTGGTGGCAAGATCGCCCAGAGCGCTCAAGCCATCGGTAACGACTGGTGGACCACTTGGACCAACGCTCCTGGTGGTAACGAAGACGGTGTTATCGCTGAAGCTGGCGGCACCCAGTGCGGTTACATCTCTGGCGCTAATGACAATGTCCTCCTTCTCGGTGGTCAGGAATCAGGTGCTTACAACCTTGAGTTCGCTATTTACTGCGATGCTGGCAAGTACGGATACTTCAACATCCTTCACGAGTTCAACGGCAGCGGTTCAACATGGGCTATGCAGGCTTATCTGAATGCTACCAACGATGGTAACAGCTCAACAACCTATTCTGTTGGCCATGGTACCGTTCATGCTGGTGCCAACAGTAACGGAGACATCCCGGCTGTTGTCGACGAATGGATGTTCTTCAGAATTTATGTGGATTGCGACCTTGATGTTGCTGAACTTTACTATCGTTCAGAGACCACTCATCCTGAAGAGCAGCTGATCGTGAGCTGGCAGTGGTCACTCGATAGCTTCGGTGAGAACGTGGTTGGCCGTAAGATGGACGCCATGGACTTCTTTGCTCCTCATTCAACTTTGGGCTGCTACTATCTCGACAACTTCAGATACACCAGAATCGGTCAGGAAACCCACTCCTCACTTGAATTCGATACCGATGAAGTCGTTGCTTACCTGCCTGAGGATGAAGCTGACGCCTATGATATCACCATCAGCAATGCCAACGGTACCTCCATCGGTGACTGGACTGGTTGGATCGACTTTGGTACCACCACGGTCACTACTGGCAGCAACCAACTCAGCTATGACCTTGATCCTGATGAGACCACTGGTGCCAACATCGCTTTGGTTGGTCTGAACACTGATGAACCTGAACTCATTGAGGTCGGTGCCATGTTCCCAGGCTCAGCTTACGCTGGTTCGGCCATGGGCGTCAAGATCGTGAGCGCTCAATATGCCATCTACGAAGGTGAATCAAGCGGACTGGGCATTGAACCCAACACTCCTCTCACCTTCCGTGTCTATGGCCAAGGTATGTACGGTCAACCCGGCGAAGTCCTCGCTGAAAAGGTTATTCCTTACAACTCAATCGTTGCCAACGGCTGGACTGTTGCTACATTTGATACTCCTGTTGATCTCACCGGTTACAATGTTTGGGTGACCGTTGAATTCACTCAAGCTGTGAGTGGTTATCCGATGTGCTTCGACGAAGGCCCGAATTCCGGTTACGGCGACTACTATCGTACCAACGGCGGTGGTGCCTTCAACAGATGCTCAGAGACCTTCACAACCGACTACGGCAACTTCCACATCCGTATGAACACCCAGGGCACTCCTGTTCCCGCTTCATGGGCAACCCTGAGCAAGCCTGAAGGTTCAATGGCCATCGGTGAAAGCGATGTGGTTACGGTCAACGTCAACTCCATCGGCCTCAACAATGGTGATACTTATGAAGCTATGATCAACTTCATCACCAACGATCCTGAGAATCCGGAAGTTAGAATTCCTCTTTCACTGGCTGTAAGTCCTACTTCAGTGAGCGAGAGCGCTAAGGATGCTTACGAGGTCTATCCTAACCCGGCTAGCAGCCAGGTGACTGTGAAGGGTGAAAACCTCAGCTCACTCGCCATCTACAACGTCGCTGGCCAGTTGGTCCG
>JAGCPG010000059.1 GCA_017645245.1 Bacteroidales bacterium | reverse complement strand
TTCAAGAAACGCAAAGCCGGCAAGACCATTGCTTGGGGCATGCTCATCCTCTTCGTCGTCACCATGGCATTGCAATTGTGCAACTTCTGGGAAGCCTTTGTCCGCTGGGAATGTTATGGCATTTCGAACCCAGAAATCCTTCCGTGGCTCTTCGATGCCTTCATGCTGGTCTTAGCCATCATGTTTTACATCTTTACTTATCGTAGAATCAAGAACCAAAAATACTAATATATATGAATAACACATTCAATATCAACCGTTTCGGAAATCTCCTAGCCTACGACGGCAAGAAATACATCCGCAACTTCGGCATTACCTTGGCCATCCTTTGTGGATTGAACCTGGTGCTTTGGCTGTTGACCCTTATCTTCGGGTTTACCATGCCCACCCTACCCCGTTATGGTGTCATCTGGTTTGCCGTGTTATTGGGCATCATCATGGTGCCAGCCAAAGCTTTCGGCGACATCAACCTTCCCCGCGAAGGCGTGCGTTTCGCCATGCTGCCCGTCTCAACCCTCGAGAAATATTGCAGCTACGTGCTCTTCTGCTTGCTGACACCCGTAGCAATCGCCATTGGCTCATGGGCTTTCGACTCACTGTTGACCTTGTTGCCTTTCGGTGGATTTGACAATTACATCAGGCATTTCGGATTCATGGGAGTCATGGAAGACTTCATCATGGAAATAAACGAGATGAGTGATGCCGATATGTCCGGCGAAGTATTTGACCCTAGCCTCATGAACCTATTCGGATCGTCATACACCTACGCCATCGTTTTGAGCATTCTCTTCAATGTCGGCCTTTTCATGTTGGGCAACCTGCTGTTCAAGACCCATAAGACCGGAAAAACACTGGCTGTGACCATTGGCGTTTCATACGTTTTGTCGATGATCATGCAGATCATCCTTATTGCCAACGGCAGTTCCCTCTTCCTCAATCCCGAGAACGTTGACATCGCAACAATTGGCAATCTCACAAGCAGCATGTTCTTCGCCAGCAACATACTCAATACGATTCTGACCATCGGTCTTTACGTCGGCCTGTTCTTCAAACTAAAAACCCAAAAATATTAAACCATGGAATTCAACGCACATAAACCCATATATTTACAGATCTGCTCGCAGATTTACGAAAAAATCCTCGGCGGAGAGATGAAGGCTGACGACAGGCTGCTTTCCGTCCGCGACCTCGGCATCGAGCTGGGCGTAAACCCCAACACCATCATGCGTTCATACGAACTCATGCAGAATGCCGGCATCATTTACAACAAACGCGGCATCGGCTATTTCATCGCCAACGAAGCCAAAGACTTGGTGCTCAAACAGATGAAGGAAGAATTCATCAACGAGGAATTGCCGCAGGTCATCAAGAAGATGAAACTCCTGGGAATTACCAATGAGGAATTTCTTAATTTTGCGAAATAATAATAAACATGAAAAAACCAATCCTTTTCCTGATCGCCCTTCTCGGTTGCGTCTCTCTTTTCGCCCAAACCCAACAGGAACGCCTGACCCGCCATGTGTATACCTTGGCGGGCGACTCCCTGCGCGGACGTAAGGCTGGCAGCGAAGATGCCGCCAAAGCAGCGGCTTATATTGTCGCTCAGTTCGAGGAAATCGGCATCCAACCTTTTTATGAGGAAGGCTGGTACCAACCTTTCGAAAGGAGCGGGAATACTTATAAGAACGTGATCGGCATCATCCCCGGAAACGACCCTGTCCTGAAAGACGAGTACATCATCATCGGTGCGCATTACGACCATCTTGGCGTCAGGGACGGCCAAATCTACAACGGTGCCGACGACAACGCTTCTGGAACGGCAACCATCATCGAGATGGCTCGTATCCTCAAAAGCCAACAAAGCAACCTGAAACGCAGCGTCATCATAGCTGCATTTGATGCCGAAGAAATAGGTCTTTGGGGGTCGAATTACCTTTCGAAAAAATTGGATTTGTCGAAGATCAAGCTGATGATGAGCATCGACATGGTAGGTTGGCTTGAGAAAGGCAAGACCTTGCAACTCCAAGGCACAGCCACCATCAAGAACGGCAAACGTCTGCTCCGTGAAGAGGCCGAAAAGATGCATCTCGACATTAAACCAAAAGATTTTGAAACCTCCATTTTTGGTGCTACCGACACCCAAAGCTTTGCTGAGAAAGGCGTAGCCACCTTGTATGTCACCACGGGATTGAAGTCACCATACCACAAACCCGAAGACGATCCTGAACTCATTGATTACAAAGGCCTTGACAGGGTTGTGGATTATATGGCGGACGTTACCATGCGATGCGCCTCCGATGAGGATTTTGCCCCTTCCGGGAAAATATCTCCTATCCATAGCGGCAAGAAAAAGACGTTGGAAATCGCACCAACAGTGTCGTTGGTCAATGCCAACATCGCCTTCCCAAAAGCGGGTTTCGATGGAAAGAGCCGCTCGGGTGTCAATGCCGGTGTCCTGGCACAGGTCAACCTCAGCTCTCATTTCGCTTTGGAAACTGGAGTATTATATGAGTTGCTGCGGTCGAAATGTCCGGATGAAGGCAACCTGTTCGAAAGCTATTTGCCGTATCAACAGCAGTCGATCCTGGTTCCTGCCAATGTTCTGGTCAATATTGGAGGAACCACTGGTGTAGATTTCTTCCTGGAACTGGGCGGCTTTTACGGGCGTGTCCTCGATGCTAAACTAGAAGGTGTTCAAGACAACATCGATCCCAACCAATGGGGACTCAGTTGGGCTGTCGGCTTCCGACTCGGCAAGGTAATGATTTCGGGCAACCGTCGTTATCAGCTCAACCCGTTCTTTGTCGGCGAAGGCCTTCCCAACGCAAAACTCCATGCCGGCAGTTTCACCATCGGTTACTACTTTTGATCAAATCATTCAACAATAAGCTATTCAACCATGAAAAAAACATTCCTGTTTCTGATCGCCCTGATGATTTGCGGCTTGGTTTCCGCACAAACGGGCCTGAAGACTAAAACCTATCATCTCGACAACGGCCTGAAGGTCGTGATGTGCGAGGACCACAACCAACCTGAGATCTATGGTGCCGTGTATGTCCACGCCGGCAGCAAGAACGATCCTCTGGATGCCACCGGCATGGCACACTACTTCGAACACATCATGTTCAAGGGCACCGACCGTATCGGCACCATCAACTGGGAAAAGGAAAAGGTGTTTCTCGACAGCATCAGCCTGATGTACGACAAGTTGCACGAGACCACCGATCCCGCTGCCCGTACTGCCCTCCAGCACAAGATCAACGAGCTTTCCATCGCCTCTACCGATTATGCCATTCCGAATGAAGTGGACGTCATCCTCACCCAGATGGGCGGCACAGGCTTGAACGCAGGCACCGCCTACGATCAGACCATGTACTTCAACACCTTCCCATCGAACCAGCTCTCCAAATGGATGGACGTCTACGTGGAGCGCTTCCGCAACCCCATCTTCCGCCTGTTCCAGAGCGAGTTGGAAGCCGTTTACGAGGAGAAGAACATGTACGGCGACAACCCCATTACGGCATTCCAGGAATACCTGTTCCACGAGGCCTTCGGCGAACATCCCTACGGCCGCCCCATCATCGGCTACACCGAGCACCTGAAGAACCCGCAGCCCTCCAAAATGCGTGAGTTCTACAACACCTACTACGTAGCCAACAACATGACCCTGATCCTGGTCGGCGACTTCAACATCGAAGAGGTGGAACCCATGGTGGCCGAGAAGTTCGGCACCTGGCGCAGCGGCAAACTGCCAAAGGAACCCACTTACACCCTGCCCAAGTTCAACGGCCCGACGGTTCAAGAAGTCAAGATGACTCCCCTCAAGATGGGTGCCTTGATCTTCCCCGGCGTCAAGAATTCCGACCCCGACATGATCCCGCTCTCCATGGCTTGCAGCATCTTCTTCAACGGCGAGACCGGCTTGGCCGACAAGCTGACCCTCGATGGCAAAATCATGGCCGCCATGTTGATGCCACTCTCGTTGGAAGACCACGGCGTCAACCTGATGTTCTATGTTCCCAAGCTCATCGGCCAGTCACACGAGGATGCCGAAGCCCTGATCTTCGACTGCATCAACCAACTGAAAAATGGCGAGTTCAGCGATGACCTCTTTGAGGCCGTGCGCATGGACATGCTTACCAGCCGCATCCGTGCCACCGAGAGCCTCAACAAGCTAGCCAATCTCTTCCTCGAAATGGAGACCGACGGCCAAACCTACGAGGAGTTCCTCGCCGAGACCGAGCGCATCAAGACCATCACCAAGGATGAAGTGGTGTCCATTGCCAACAAATACTTCGGCAACGATTATCTTGATGTGCGTTCCAAGATGGGCTTCCCCGACAAGGACAAGGTGGAGAAACCCAGCTGGAAACCTCTGGAAGCCAAGAACACCAACATGAAATCCGACTTCGCCAAGATGATCGAGGCCGAGCAAGTGCCCGAGGTCACCCCTCAGGTGATCAAATACGGCAACGATGTCAAGATCACCGAAATCAACGATGGCTTCAAGCTCTACTCCACTGCCAACCCCGCCAACGACATCTTCGAGTTGAAGTTCTACTTCAACTACGGCACATACGACGATCCCGACCTGGATAGGGCTTCCGAATACAAATCCATGCAAGGCACCGAGGACATGACCTTCCAGGAATTTGCCTTGGAGCTCCAGAAAATGGGCGCCAGCATTAACACATACGCCAGCAGCAACGATTATGTGGTGAGCATTTCCGGTTTTGAGAAAGACCAAGAACGGCTGCTGGAGCTCTGCTACCAAAAGCTTTATCACCCCTCGAACGACGAAAAGCAGATCGCGGTGCTGGCCGAAAACGAGAAAACCGAGTACCAAACCATCAAGGAGGATGCCTCCACTTGGGCCGAGGCCGTTCAAGAATATGCCCTTTATGGTGAAAAGTCGACTTATCTGAATCACAGCAGCATCAAGGAATGGTCGAAACGCAGCGGCAACGAACTGCTAGCCGAAGTCGCCGAACCTCTGAAGTACGATGGCTATGTGACCTACAGCGGCAACCAAAAACCCGAAAACCTGATAGCCGCTATCAAAGCCCATCGCATCCTTCCCTTGAAGCCTCTCAAAGGTGAGGAAACAGTCCGTATTGAGAACAAATTCACGGAGCCGAAGGTCTTCTTCGCCCCGAACAAGAAGTTCCGTCAGAGCAATATCTGGTTCTATGTGCCAGGCGAGAAGCTGAGCCTTGAGGACGAAGCCCTGTCAGGCCTGTTCAGCAAGTACTTTGGTACCGACATGTATTCCATTGTATTCCAAGAGATTAGAGAATTCCGCTCCTTGGGTTACACTGCCTATTCCGTCTTCAGCTACGACTATTTGGAGCGCAAGCCAGGCCATCTGTACGGCTTCTTGGGCACCCAAGGCGACAAGACCATCGACGGCATCACCGCCATGAGCGACCTGATGAAGGACATGCCTGAACGCATCGAGAAGTTCAACTCCTCGAAGGAAGCCCTGCTCAAAGCCAACGCCAGCAACTACATCACCTTCCGCAACAAGCCCTTCACGGTTCACAATTGGGTGAAGAAAGGTTACGACCACGACCCAAGGGCCGAGATCAACGAGCGCATCCGCAAGGCTGAGTTCAAGGATGTGATGAGCTTCTACCAGCGCAACATCAAGGGCCGCCCGGTGATCATCATGCTTTCAGGACCCAAGAAGGTAAGCAAGAAAGACCTTGGACAATACGGCCAAGTCACCACGCTGAAATACAAACAGATCATCAAGGAATAAACATCCAAGATCAACAAAAAAAAGCGCCTCGATCAATGATCGAGGCGCTTTTTCATTTAAAAGATCAGGGAGAGCAAGACAAACAGCCAGTGAGCGGCGATGCCAGCACAAAGACCGCCGATAGTGTGGGCGGTGATGGCCTTGCCGATGAGCTTGCGGTAGCCCAGCGAGTCAAGCATGGCGGCATGGGTAGAGAGGAATCCGCTCCAACACATACCGATGGCCGTGAACACTGCAATGGCGTTGTTGTCGATGATGCCTTCGGAGATGAAACGCGGCACCAGACCAATGGCGGCACCCACAGCACCTAATGCCGTCATGGGGAATGAGATCAACGCACCGCTCTTGAAGCCGAACAACCAGTCGAAGATAATGTTGATCTTGTTGGCCAAAAATGTGATCACCGGAACTCCTTCGTAAGCTACACCTAAATATTCGCCGTTTTCGCCAGCGGCGCCGAAAGTCAGCATCATCACGATAGTGGAGATGCAGAGCACGCCTGGGATGATGGCGAAGCCAATGCCTACGCCGTCCTTGCCACCGTCAAGCAACGAGTTGAGGAAACGCAGGAAGGTACCGCCTTCACTCTTGAAGGAGATCTGCTGCTCATCGCCGGTTTGACCTTCGTCAACGGGAGCGTCAAGCTCAGGATAAGCCTTCAGGGTCATGCGTTGCATGATGCGCGTGGAGACGATGCTGCCCACCACCGCGCCTGCCAGACCGATCAAGGCGCCTTTGCCGTAGCCAAGACCTGTCATGAAAGCGATGACCACCAAGCCCATGCCGAATGCGGTGCCAAAGTTCGTCAACGACACCAATTGGTATTTCTTGAAATAACGGTTGAAGTTCCTATCCTGCGCCAAGGTGATGATGGCAGGGTTGTCGCTCAGGAAAGTCATCACGGCGCCCAAAGCAGCCACGCCGGGCAGGTTGTACAATGGCTTCATCAAGGGACGCAGCAGGTTCTCGAGCAGACGAACCACGCCGAACTCGACGAGCAGCTTGCTAATGGCGCCCATCAGCACACAGATGGCCATAATGTAGAACACCGTCTCCAACAGCAGGTGGTAAGCCGTCTGCATGAAAGTGTTCAGCATTTTCGGCAAGGTCATCTTCCAAGCCAGGATGCCAAAGAAGGCAAAAAAGAGGATGAGGAAGATGAAAGCCTCAAAACTACGTTTCGTGGTAAAGCGAAGGGGACGTTTCAGTTTTTGTTCCACCTTCTGAAACAGCACCTCTACCCTTTTTCCATAGGAGAGCGTCTTGTTTCGCCGTGCTCTGAATAAACTATGAGCCATGATTTTGCGGTTTTATTTCTTAATGATGCTATTCAGTAAATCGACTTTCCAGGTCAGACCGAGGTTGGCTTGGAACTTGCTTTCACCGTCAACGCTGGTGTGCGAGCCACAAAGATGGAGACGGATGCTACGGTCGCCTCTGGGATAAAATTCAAAGCCAAGGCTCTCGAAATCAACCTTTTGTCCAGGAACGACATATTGGTCGTAGGCTTGGCTGTGGTCGTCGGCATTGGGCAGCTGGGCTTGGTTGAAGTCGTAACCCGCCTTGGCAAAGACGATCCATTTTTCCCCGATGTCCACCCCGATGCCGTAAATGGCGGTGAGATCCTGTCCAAAGAATTGCTTTTGTTCAAAGGAAGCGCGGTTGGTAATGTCCAAGTACATCTCCACCCCATTGAACAGCAGCTTGTTGCCCAACGAGATGTAATTGATGAACTTGCCCTGCTCATACTCAATCATGTTGACCGAATAGGCGGTTTTGAAGACGCCGTAGTTGCCGTACCACATCAGGTTGTAAGCGTAGATGCTTTGCATGGCCGAATTGATGAAGGGCGAGTTGCACATCTGGAAAAGGAAATGGTTCTTGCCCATTTGATCCCTATAGTTGAGCGAGAGACCCATCTCGTAGCAACAGACCTTGTTCCAGAACTCCGTGCCGTAATAGATGTCGATGGGGTTGGTATCATATTCCCAGCCGCCGATGGCCACCACCTGCTTACCAGCCGAAAGGAAGAAGTTGTCAGTGAAATTCCAGTTGAGGTAAGCCCAGTCGGTGCCTTGGAAGAAGGTGTTGGCGAAATTGATGTTGGGCGAGTTGAGGCGTTGGCGCAAATGGTAGGAGAACTTGCTACCGATGTTGCCGTCCAAGGCCACCACCAAGTATTTTCCAGCGAATCCGTGCGCAAAACTCGGCTTGACCGTGTCATTGCCCAAGTTGTAGTCGAGGGTAAAGTCAGCACGGGTGTTCAGTTGCAGGTTGTCGAGGGTAACAAACGGTTTCTTGTCCTGCGGAAAGGCTTGCACGGCCAACATCAGGTTCAAGGCCAATAAGAGTAGTCTTTTCATAATGTCAGTAAAATCGCGCAAAGATACAGAGATTTTACGTCCATTCCTAATACAAAACAAAAAAAGGGTCGTCCCGAAGGGCGACCCTTTCATAACCTTAATATTGTTTCATTATTGCACTTCGATGTTTTGGACGAGAGCCTTCTTCTCCTCCACCGTCACCCTTGGCAAGGTGACTTCGAGGATGCCGTTCTCGACCTTGGCCGAGATCTGGTCGCGATGGATGTCCTCAGGCAGCACCAAGGTGTTACGGAACTGCTCGGAGCTGAACTCGCGACGCAGGTAACGAACGCCGTTTTCCTTCTTGTCGTCCTTGTGGTTGTTCTCCTTGCTCATCTCGACCATGAGGTTGCCCTCAGCGTCGATGCTGATCTTCAGGTCTTCCTTCTTCAGGCCAGGCACTGAATACTGGATCAAGTAGTTTTCTTTGTTTTCAATGATGTTCATCTTGGGTTCTGAATATGAAACAGTGTCCATGTTCATCAGCTCATTGAATAAGGTAGGAATGAAATCCTGAGTTCTTCTGGTTAGATACATAATTTTGATCTCCTATTTTTAATTGTTAATTGATTCTTGTTTTTGTCATTGCGTCCATCGCAACGACACTTCCACCCCTGTCAAATAGTAGACCAAAACAAAAAAGCGGCCTTTTTGAGCCGCTTAATTGAATTTTTATGTCAAATTGTCATATATTAAGGAAAAATATTCAGAAATTTATGCCAATTTGGCATATTATTTCTGGAATAAATCCTTGATACCGCCGATGGAACCCAGCATATTAGTGGCTTCATACGGCAGATAGACGGTCTTGTTCTCCTGTCCGGAGGCAATCTCCTTCAAGGTTTCGATGTACTTCACGGCCAGCAGGTAGTTGACCGGATCGGCGCCACGGTCGGCCACGGCATCGGAAATGTTACGGATGGCGGTGGCTTCAGCTTCGGCTTGGAGGATCTTGGCGCGAGCCTCACCCTCGGCCTTGAGGATGTTGGCCTGCTTGTCAGCCTCAGCGGCGTTGATCTCAGCCTGCTTCTCACCTTCGGAATTCAGGATCTGGGACTGTTTCTCACCTTCAGCCTTCAAGATCTCGGCACGACGGTTACGCTCAGCTTGCATCTGAAGCTCCATGGTGCGGCGGATGCTTTCAGGAGGCGTAATATCCTGAAGCTCAACACGATTCACCTTGACACCCCATTTGTTGGTGGCATCGTCGAGCACATTGCGGAGCTTCGAGTTGATGGTGTCGCGCGAAGTCAGGGTCTCGTCGAGTTCCATCTCACCGACCACGTTACGGAGCGTGGTCTGAGTCAGTTTCTCAATAGCGACAGGGAGGTTCTGAATCTCATACACGGCCTTCATAGGATCAACGATCTGGAAATAAAGCAAGGCGTTGATCTCGGTCATGACGTTATCCTTGGTGATCACACTCTGCTTGTCGAAGTCATACACCTGCTCACGCATGTCGATGCGCGAAGTGGCGATCAGGCGACCGTCCTGCCGGCGCGCGATGGTGTCCTTGGCCTTCTCGATGATGGGCAGGATGATGTTGATACCCGCATTGAGCGTGCGGTTGTACTTACCAAGACGTTCGACAATCATGGTTTCCGATTGGGAGACAATCTTGATGCCCCGAAGAATATAAATGACGACCAGGGCGATCAGGACAATTAGTACGATGTTTAATGGAGTCAGAGTCATTGATTTATTTGTTTTACGGTTAATATGATGCTATCCAGTTTGACGATCTCAACCTCGACACCTTTTTCAATAACGGAGCCATCAGCAGTGACCGCTTTCCAGTCGTCGCCATCCACAGCGACACGGCCTGTATGTTGAGCAGCGTCAATACGCTCGGAGACCACGGCCTTTCGGCCCACCAAGGCATCGGCATTGGTCTTCACGTCCTTCGACTTCCTATCCATAAACTTCATCATGAAAGGACGCAAGAATATGAAGATCAGCATCGAAGCGATGGCAAAGATGACGATTTGCCAGGTCAGGTTGGCACCCAATCCGGCGGCAAGTGCCGAGAAACCCGCTCCGATGGCGAAACATATCGCACCGAAAGTGGCGGAACAGATCTCGAAGATGATCAATACGATGGCGGCAATAAGCCAAATTTGGTAAGGTTGCATTGCTATTGAAAATTGATTGTTGAATTGTTGATCGTTACAGATGCAAAGTTAACAAGATTTGTTTATTTTTGCCAATAAATCTCAAAACTATTTCATAATGAAGAAAAAAATCATACCTATGATAGCCCTTAGCGTTATCGTCATGGCTTCCTGCGACAGCACCAAAAAGCAGGACACCACCACTCAGAATCCTTTTTTGACTGAGTATCAGACTCCTTTCAAGACCGTTCCTTTCGACCAGATCAAGACCGAGCACTACATGCCCGCCTTTGAGGCAGGAATGAAGGAGCAACTTGAAGAGATCGACGCCATCGTCAACAACACCGAGACACCTACCTTCCAGAATACCATCCTCCCCTACGATAAGTCAGGCAAGATCCTGAGCCGAGTCAGCGGCGTGTTCTTCAACATCCTCGAGTGCAACACTACCGACGAGCTGCAGGAGTTGGCCGAGCAGGTCATGCCGTTGCTCTCCAAGCATGGCGATGCCATCGCGATGAACCCGAAACTCTTCGAGAAGATCGATTACGTATACCAGCACCGCAACGAGATGGGCTTGGATGACCAGCAGATCCGCGTGGTGGAGAAATACCACCAGGACTTCGTCCGCAGCGGCGCCGCCTTGTCTGCCGAAGACCAAGCCAAGCTGAGTCAAATCAACGAGCAGCTCTCCACGCTGAGCCTCCAATTCGGCAACAACCTGCTGAAGGAAAACAGCAACTTCAAGCTGGTCATCGACAACCCCAATGACCTCGCCGGTCTACCGCAATCGAGTATCGAAGCTGCCGCCCAGCAAGCCAAGGACGACGGCATGGAAGGCAAGTGGGTGTTCACACTCAGCAAGCCCAGCCTCATCCCCTTCCTGCAATATGCCGACAACCGCGAACTTCGCAAGCAGATCTATCTGGCCTACTACAACCGTGGCGACAATGGCAATGAGTACGACAACAAGGAGCTTATCAAGCAGATGCTCAAGCTACGCCAGCAAAAGGCACAATTGTTGGGTTACGACAATTACGCCAACTACGTGTTGGCCATCAACATGGCCCACGATGCTGCCACCGTCGACCAATTCTTGATTGACATTTTCAACCCCGCACAAAATCTGGCCAAGCAAGAGCTGGCCGAGATGCAAGCCATCGCCAAGGCCGAAGGCGCCAAGTTCAAGCTTGAAGGCTGGGATTGGTGGTACTATGCCGAGAAACTCCGCAAAGCCAAGTATGACTTCGACGAGAACCAGATCAAGCCTTACCTGAGCGTCGACAATGTCCGCAACGGCATGTTCATGGCCGCCAACAAGCTCTACGGCATCACCTTCACGCCCAACAACACCATCCCCGTCTACTATCCGGGCGTGGAGACCTACGAGGTCAAGGAAGCCAGTGGCGACTTCCTCGGAATCCTTTATCTCGACTACTATCCGCGCGCCTCGAAGAGCGGCGGCGCCTGGTGCACCGAGTTCCGCAATGCCGGCCACGACATCAACGGCAACAAGGTGTATCCATTGATTTCTTTGGTGATGAACTTCACCCCACCCACCGACAGCCTTCCCGCTTTGCTCAACTGGGATGAGACCGAAACCATGTGGCATGAGTTCGGACACTCGCTGCATGCCTTCTTCTCCGACGGCCTTTACAGCCGCACCTGCGGCGCCGTGCCACACGACTTTGTGGAGCTACCCTCGCAGATCATGGAGAACTGGGCAGCCGAACCCGAAGTCATTCGCATGTATGCCAAGCATTACCAAACTGGCGAAGTCATGCCCGACGATCTCATTGAGCGCATCGAGAACAGCGCCCTGTTCAACCAAGGCTTCAACACAACCGAGCTAATCGCCGCTTCCATTCTTGACATGAAGTACCATGAGCTTACCGATGTAGAGAACCTCGACGTGGATAAATTCGAAAAAGAGCAGATGGACGCCATCCACCTGATGCCCGAGATCCTGCCCCGTTACCGTTCCACCAACTTCGCCCACATCTTCAACGGCGGCTACTGTGCCGGTTACTATGGCTACACTTGGGCTGAGGTCTTGGACAAGGATGCCTTCAACTACTTCAAATCGTCAGGCAACCTCTTCAATCCCGAGATCGCCAAAGCTTTCCGCCAGCACTGTCTCCAGGATGGCGGCAACGACGAAGGCATGATCCAATACCGCAAGTTCCGCGGCCAGGATCCCGACAACGAGCCGTATCTCAAGGCCAGAGGACTGAAATAAGTGATTTTTAGGTTAATAACAAAAAAGAAATAACATGAATCGTTGGAGAGTCGTTTTTAGGAATTTGTTGTGTTGCGCCTTACTTGGTATCCTTGTCATTCCAACGGAAGCGCAACAAAAACAAAAGAAAAAGGTATCCATTAACGCACCACGCCCCAAGGTGGGCGTGGTGCTGGGTGGTGGCGGCGCCAAAGGCGCCGCCCATATCGGGGTACTGAAATATATTGAGGAAATTGGGATCCCTGTCGATTACGTGGCTGGCACCAGCATGGGATCCATCATCGGGGGACTCTACGCCATGGGCTATTCGCCCGACGAGCTCGCCCGTCTCATCGCCAACATGAATTGGTCGGAATACGTGGGCAACACCATCGATCGCTCTGCCATGTCGCCCGAGATGCGGCAAAGGAACAGCACCATGTTCATGAACATCCCCTTCAGCCTATCGGGGTTGCTCAATAACAAGAACAAGACCAAAAGCCTCGCCAACTACCTACCCAGCGCCTACGTCGACAACGCCGCGCTGATCAACCTGTTCAACGACCTCTGCATCGGCTATCAAGAGGAGACCGATTTCAATGAATTGCCCATCCCCTTCGCTTGCGTCGCCACCGATATCTCAACGGGCAAAGAGGTCGTGATCCGTCACGGCAGCGTGCCCAACGCCATGCGCGCCAGTATGGCCATCCCTGGCGTGTTCTCACCCGTCCTCATCGATGGCAAGGTCCTTGTGGATGGCGGACTCGTCAACAATTTCCCAGCCGACGTGTTGCGCCCAATGGGTGCCGACATCATCATTGGCGTAGAAGTTTGTGAAAAGAATCAAAAAGAGATCGATGAAATCCCCTCTTTGCCTGATGTCCTCGGCTATGTGATCAACAATGCCGTGAGCCAGAAAAGGGACGAAAACCGTCAGCTTTGCACGCTCTACCTCGATCCTGACATCACAGGCTACGGCACCTTGAGCTTTACGCCCGATGCCATCGACACCTTAGTCCATCGCGGCTATGCTCGGGCAGTCCAAAGCCGTGAGCAGCTCCTTCGGATTAAGGAATACGTCGACCAACAGGCGGGACATCCAGTCACCAAGACCCTTCAGGCACCCAAAGCAAAGAATCTCGAGGACGAGCCCGTCTTCGTCAGCACTATCACCATCAACCAAGTCGGAATAGAAAAAAGCAAATGGTTGGCCAAGAAAGGTGGATTGGAAGTCGGCCGATACATTTCAGAAGAAGAAATCCAGCATGCGGTGGCCGTTTACCGTGGCACGGGTGCATTCAACGACATCACATACAACCTTTATGAGACTGACTTGAAAATCCATGGAGAAGACACGAAGGCCTACCAGTTGGTGCTTGACTTCAAGCCGGCACTCCCTCATGTGGTTGGCATCGGTACACGCTACGACACTGAAGAAGGCGCCGCCATGCAGATCAACCTCGGGCTGAACGAAAAACGGCTTTCCGGACCCAAGCTGAACCTTACGGGAAGACTCAGTTACAACCCAAGGTTTAACGCAACCGCCACCTATGCGTTGATACCCGTGGCCAATTTCAACCTGGCCTACGATTTTCGAAGCCAAAGCTTCAAGGTCAGGATTCAGGACCTGCGTAAGAACACCAATTTACACTACTCCCAGCACCAAGCATCCTTCTATCTGTCGCAGTTCCAAATCCGCAATATCAACACTGAGTTCGGTTTTGCTTATGCGATCACACAATTCGACCAATCAGGATACTACCAATCCGATGTGTTTCAAGACAACCGTCTTTTCGGGCCTTTCATCAATGCCCAATACGACAATCTTGACAACACCTATTTCGCACGCCAAGGCTTCAGGTCTAAGCTTAGCGCGCATTTTTATTTTGATCCGGAAAATAATGGGAGAACGGCGAAAGACATTGGGATTTCCCATGAGCATTACTTCACGCCCGGCAATGGAAAATTCACCATCATTCCCCAACTTTACAGCCGTTTGGTGTTGGGAGGCAACCCGTATGCCAATCTACGGAATGTCATTGGAGGCGATATCCCAGGGCGGCATATCGACCATCAGATGCCTTTCATCGGGGTAAGCCACTTGAACGAAGCCAGCGAACTGGCCACAGTGTTGCGTTGCGACTTGCGTTTCAACTTCTTTAGCAAGCACTACATTACCGGTACTTACAACATGCTGTTTGGATACAATTTCCCCACCGATGACAGTGCTTCAAGCACTGAATGGTATTCAGGCGTTGGATTACGCTATGCCTACAGCACCCCGATTGGTCCCGCAGCCATCACCGCCCAATGGTCTGATTGCACTCAGCAGTTCAGCATGTATTTCTCACTTGGCTACAACTTCTAAGCCAACTGTTTGTTGTTTTCCAGCAATTGAGCCAACAGATCTGTCTCTTTGGTCGAAAGGCGGATCGCGGCTAGCATTTGATCCACATTCTCAATCCTATGGAGGTCGCTGCCAACGTAGTCGTACAAGCCTTCCTTCAGTAGCTCACGCGCCTTATCCCTTGCAGGCTTGCCGTAGGCACCCGCAAGCGACAACAGGTTCAATTGCAACAGGTAATCTTTCTGCTTCCACCGTTTATACAAGGGCATGGCGGCATACATATACCTTTCAGGATGGGCAATCACCGGCTGGTATCCTTTCAACATGATCTGGTAAATCATCTCCCGAGCCATGGGATCGGCCATCATGTAGGAAGTCTCGCACAGCACCAAAGTATGCTCCTTGTCGAGGGTGAGGAAACCTTCGGCAAACCGATCCGGGAAACAGGCATCCAACATGTACTCGCCTCCCAAGGTGAGCTCCACTGGGACCGCGTTGCCATGTTCATCAAGAAAGGCCTTGAACTTTTGCTCGATAGCCTCCCTCGTATTTTGGGGATTGTCCTTCATGAAATGAGGTGTCATCTTGAGTTTCTTGAACCCATGACGCTCCATGAAAGCCAAACCGGCCAGAGTCTTTTCCTCTGTTGGGAATCCGTCGTCCACACCGGGAAGAAGATGCGAATGAATGTCACAAGCTCCTTCGAAGAAACCATCCGGCAAGGAGGATCTATTAAAATCAAACGAAAAGATACTCATGGGGATCAATCCTCTTTTTTCGATTCATGATGATGGTGGTGACGCTTGAAATGGCGTTTCTTCTTTTTCTCATCCTCGTCATCGTTGCCATAACCATATCCGCCATAACCGTAGCCGTAGCCATATCCATAACCGTAGCCGTAGCCATATCCGTAACCATAACCGTAGCCGTAGCCATATCCATAGCCGCCATAACCATAACCACCGTAGCCATAGCCCCTGCGTTTCTTGTACTTCACGGAATTCAATACCACCGACAAATTCGGGAAACGATTTGATTTGTAAATCTTGTCAAGTTCTGCCACCAAACGTTTGTCGGTCTTATTGGCGCGCACCACAAACAAAGTTGAGTCGGCCACACGTTTCACAATCTCAGGATCGGCCACAATGCCCAACGGCACGTTGTCGAGAAACACATAATCATAATGCTGACGGAGATAATCCACCATTTCGTCCAAACGATTGCTCATCAACAACTCCGCAGGGTTGGGCGGCACTGGTCCAGAGAAGATGACATCCAAGTTCTGAACGATCAAATCGGGATTGATCAGCTCATTTACCGTATCCACTGTTCCAGAAAGGAAGTTCGACACACCAACCCTGTTCTTCACGCCGAATACCTTGTTAATAGTACCCTTGCGAATATCCAAGTCGACCAGCACCACCTTTTTGTTGGCAAGTGCGAAACTGGTGGCCAAGTTGGTTGACACGAAAGTCTTACCCGAAGCGACCACGAACGAGGTAAACATAACCACCTGTCCACCCTTGCTGTCCTGACGCTTCATGTACTCCAAGTTGGAACGAACCAATCGGAACGCTTCCGACACCGAGTCACGGCCATTCTCCCTAACCACGATGGCATGGTCTTTGACTCCCTGCTTCAATGGGATCTCCCCTAGGAACGGTGTCTTGGTCAATCGTTCCACGTCACCGCGGAAATGTACTCTGGTGTCCAACAAACGCCGAAGCACTATCACAGCCACGGGAACCAGCAATCCAATCAAAATGCCTCTAGTTACCGTTTTCTTTGGATTTGGGGCGATGGGCGAATAGTTGGGCCAAGCCTGGTCAATCACTTTGGCCGCAGGCTCAATTTTAGGTTCGTTCATCAGGAGTTCCTCTCGTTTCGTGAGCATTGTCAGCAACAGGCCTTCCTTGATCTGCTTTTTACTCTCGATGGCTTTTACCCGGAGCTGTTCCATAGGAACCGACTGCACTTGGGCATTGGCCGTCTGGCGACCCTTGGCTGCCGAGGCAATACGTGAATTCAACTCGTTAAGATAAGACTGCAACGATTCCTCAACGCTACCTTCCAAAGTCTGCAGTTCGGTCAACTTGGCTTGAGCATTGGGGTTGTTCATGGTTCCCGCCTGTTTATAACGGTTCAATTGAAGCACAAGATCGTTGTATTTATCAATGATTTCAGCCGATTTCCCTTTTAGTCCCATATTGCTCGGAATCAATTCATGATCCTCGTTCGAGGCAATGAAATCGAGCAGGTATTCTGTCAACCCCTTTTGGATCCCCAAATCCTTCAACTCCTGTGAATATTCTACGCTAGAGGCCAAATATGACTCGCCAAAGGCATGCACATCGATGATGTTATGGCGTTGCTGAAAACTGACCATCTGCTGCGATATGGAATCAAGGTCGCTGTCAAGATAGGCAATTCGTTCGTCAATGTATTTTGAGGAATACTTTAGGATTCGTTTCTGGTCCTCCATAGAGTCCTCGTTATAAACCTCAATCAACGTGTTCAGTACGTCAGCGGCACGTGTGGGAGAGGAATCGGAGATAGACAGGCGCAATATGCTGTTTTTTCGCTCATCATCAGCACTAACAGCCACTGCACCACGATACCATGAAGCAACCGTGGCCACTGGGAAACGCTGGACATGGATTGAGATCCCATTGAAGCCTTCGTTGTAATACCAGGTATAGTTCACCTTTACCTTACCCACCGGAGTGTTGACCACATCACCAACATGCACCGTCATCTCCGGCAACTCTTCATTCCCCTGAAATGCCGAAAGCACAACGGTAGCGGTATCTTTAGGGGTCACAACAAGTGTGCCTGACATTTGTTCATTGGCATCCGGGAAGGACACTTCAACGGGAGAATCCTTGTACAAAGTCTTGTTGCGCTTGGCCAAACGGGTGGTATACGAATACATTGTGTTGAGGTCCAATCTACGTACCACGTTTTCCATCAAGGTTTGAGACTTGATGATGATTATCTCGTTGCTGATGGACGAGATGGCCACACCGGATCCGGATACCTCATTGATAAAGGCGGATGTTCGCAACGACTCCGACCCACCACTGCTGCCTGACTTAAGCATGATGGTTGCCGAACTGGAATAGATTTTCTCCTCTCCCCTCACTTTGTAATAGGCAATGCCAGCTCCCACCAAGGCACAGAGGATAAACCATGGAAGGTTACGGAAAAACAGGACCAAAATATCCTTGAATTGAATCCCCTGATTGATGTTTTCATCCAAAAAGGAAAGGTCTTCCGAGTTGCTGCCCGAAGTATTGACTTTATTGTTTTCCATAGACAATTCCTATTTGTTACTTACTGACTATCAATGAATAAACTAGAGCAACCGTACTAATCAACGATGCAATCGTGGAGACAATCATGATTGAAGTGTTTAGACCTTCCTGAGTATAGGTCCTACGGAACGATTCTGTTACGATGATGTCGTTTTGCTGCAGCAGGAAGAAAGGATCGTTGAAAACTTCCGTCGATCGTGGGTCAAGGAAATGGGTTTCCAACTCTCCGTCAACCTCACGCATCACTGCAATGCGATTTCTCTTGGTATACTTGTTCAAGCCACCCACCATGGCCAAAGCCTCCAAGAAAGTGCATCTTTCATTATTGATATTCAAGACCTTTCCACCATCAGCGGTACCCAAGACAAAAACCCTGAAATTGGAAAACCTCACTTCCACCATAGGATCATTCATGTGTCCACCCGAAATCAACCTTTCCTTGATTGTGTCCTGGAGTTGCAAGCGAGTCAAGCCTTGAGCGTGTATCCTTCCCAAGATCGGGAACTGAATGTTTCCATTAACATCAACTAAATATCCAAAAGCATTTTGAGACGCGGCGCCTTGGGTTGTGCCATAAGGATTGAACGGTTCCGCCAGTTCCTTTTCCACGCCAAAGCCCAACACCGTGATGCGGAGTTCGTCGTAAGGACTGACAACAGCTTCAAACTTGCTGTTCAACGGTATGGTCTCGTTAGGCTTAAGATCTTGAAGATAGCTTACTTCTTTGGAAGTAACGCAGGAGGTTGCGAGGACGAGAAGGAGGCAATAGAGAATGGGTTTAATGATTTTAGCGGGTATCATGGGTGTATTGTTTAATGATGCAAATTTAAAAATTTTTCTTGATTACAAGTCGTTTTACCACATTCTTCAGTGATTGTGAGGTCAATTCGACGAGCCACTGCCACTGGTTGTCAGTCCAGCGTTGTGGGTGGGTGTTGACCAATATATGTTTAGGAAAGGACCCTTTGCGGACTGCTTGGATGATATCGTCGGTGCTGTGGTAAACCCATCCGTTTTTAGTCCATTGGTCTTGGTACTCAGGGATTTTGTCACGAACGCTCACTTGGAAACCATCCCAGCGGCGGCCCGTATCGGTTAAATAAAACGTTTTCGAAAAATCGGTATCCAAGTATGGTTCTGTTTCGATGCCGAGGGAGTGGTAGTCGTAGTGTTTCCAGAGGTCACGGCTATCCCATTTTGTCTTGGGGCTGCCGTGCATGCTGATGGTGGAGACGGGCACCAAGGCCCTGAGCCGGTCCAGGTTACGGCAGAAGTCTTCGTAGGCGGCTTCTAAATTACCGTGACAGGTGGCCAGCGACTCGTAATGATAGCCGATTTCGTGGCCCAGGGAAGCGATTTGCAGGATTACCGCTGGGTCGAAACTCTCGGGTACCGTGCGGAAGTAATAAGTTGCCGACCAGCCCATTTCACGTTCGATGCGGGCGGTTTCGAGGCTATTGAGCGGCTTGCGGTCCACATCGTGGCGCAGTGTGGCCTGTTCGCAGGCGTCCAACGCATTCAGCAGTTCTCTATATTTGCTTAATGTAAAGTCCATCAGACACGGTCCTCGTTTCTATATCTTAACACTTTAGCGGGATTGCCACCCACGATGGCATAGTCGGGCACATCTTTGGTGACGACGGCACCTGCGCCGACAATGGCACCGTGGCCGATGCGTTTACACCCCGGCAGGATCATCGCCCTAGCGCCGATCCACACATCACCGGCAATGTGAAGTTCCGTCTTTTCCTTGGCGCCTTGCCTACCCATGGGCTTGTCAAGCTCATCAAAACGATGTCCGCCACCAATGATCATGACTTCCTCCCCCATCATCAAATCATCGTCAATAGTCAGGATGCAGTTATGTACCGTGAGATCCTTGCCCAGGCCGACATGGTTACCCACACGAATATCCTTGCCATTGCCCAAATAAGCTCCTTGCTCCACATTCAAGTCGTAGCCACAAGCGGAAAACATCCGTTTACAGCAAAAACGACGCATTCGCAACGCCAACTTTCCGAATATCGGCATGGTTGATTTGGGCAGATGCTTTGCGAATAAATAATATGTAATTAATGCAAATCCTCTCATTATAATTATTTTTTACTTTCAGGGTAGTTCTCGATGAACTGCGTCAGATACTGTGCGTAGTCGATTTTCTCGGAAAGCATCTTTTGGCGGCGTGAGGCCCATGTCGCTTTCAGGTCGGGTGTGGAAATGATCGCCTCCACGGTCTCGCACATCTTGTCAGCCGACCCTGTCTCGGAGGCCTTGATCCCAAAGCCCAGATGATATACATTCTCCAGTTCATTAAGATAGCCGATACGTCCGACAAAGTCGTTGAATCGCACAAAAGGCACGCCGAGGACGCCAGCCTCCGCCGCCATCGTCTGACTGTCGCCGATGTAGAGCGTGGCGAAAGCCATCACATGGTGCATGTCGATAGTCTTGATGGGGATGCGATAGGGCTCAAACTGCGGTTCCAGTTCCCGTTCCGAGGTGATGTAGATTCGGCCATGGGGTTTCAACAGATCCACCAGCCGTTGGGCGATGGCCGTATTGATGCCACGGATGCCCGCGTCGTGATGGGCGTTCAAGCTGGAGAAGCGAAGGATGAAATATGGCGTATCCACAGGGAAATAACGCCCAACAACGGTCTTGTCCGCTTGAAAATGATTGGGATGGAGATAGGCCAATTCGTGGTAGGAAGGATATTTCACCGATTTGGCTTCCAATTTCCCATTGTCGCACACTTCAGGCGATAGCATGGTTTGGATGAAAGGACCTGCCAGTTTCTGAAACAGGGGTACGACGCTCATGTCGTCCTCGCCGGTGTTGATGCGGTATTTCCGGGTCAGCCAGCCCACCTGGGCCACTTCGGGGGTGGAACCCGTCAGCAGGTCGATGTGATGTTTTCGCACGAACCGCAGCATCCGCCAGTCTCGCACCAGCATATCCCAAAAGATACCTAACTTGCTTTTACGGTGCGCCTCTTTCAGAATGTTGTAATAAGGAAGCCCCGATGCTTTCAACAGATCTTCCAGAATGTCCTTCGTCTTGATCAGAATGTAGACCTGATGGCCGTCATCCATCAAGTTCCGGGCGACATTCTTATACAGATGAAAATGAGCCGGATGACTAAGTTGAATCAGAACATTCATGGTTTATTCGTTTTCAAACAATCCGCTCAAGTCGATGCTTTTCAGTTTTTCGACGGACTTCACCATTTGATAATCAGGGATATCCTGTTCAATGGTACAACCACTTGAAACGACGGCGAACTTCCCTATCGTCACCCCAGGCATGATGGTGGCGTTTACTGAAACAATGGCGTTTTCACCGATAATGGTTGGTTTGACTTCCGCGACAAAGACCTTTTTATAGGTTTCAAACGGGTTGAAATGTGTCAGAATCATGGCGCGGGCGTTGATGCTTGCCCCGTCATGGATATAGATGTATTCGGGATACATGTTATCCAAGAAGCAGAACCTGCCGATGTAGACGCCTTTACCGATATGGCAGCCCCGCCAACGGTGAAACCTAATTCGCCATGAATTGAGCGGACAGTTGTAGGCCCAGCGGAACAAGATGGTATTCTTCACCTTACGGATTTTTTGTCGCAAGGTGCGTTTGGGATGTCCATACGGGATTTGTTTGGGCTCTTTTACGACCCATTCCTTACTTCCTATCATGCCGTTTTGCTTTTTACAAATTGAACAACTTCGTCAAAACTGCGCATCTGGGCGATCTCCTCAGGTTCAAAAGAGACTCCGAACTCCATTTCCAACTCCACAATGAGGTTCAAGTGGTTCATCGAATCCCATTTTTCACAGTTTCTCTGCGAGCAGGTCTCGTCGATGTCATCGGTCTGAAACACCGAGCGCATGATTTCCAATATCCTTTTTTCCATCATTTGACCTCTATATGATAAAATTCCTGTATGGACAAATCCATCTCATCCAGGAAGGCTTTGTAACGTTTCTCTCCGTTTTCGTTTTCAGCGACACAGTGCATGCCAATACCCGCGCAAAAGTCTTTCACTTGTGCGTTTTTTGCCGTTGGGATGTAAGTCGCATTCATTTCAGAGACCCCTTCTTTGCGAAGCATCTGAAGCACTTTCTTTAGAAAAGCCGTCTCGATTCCTTTTCCCAATATCCTGCAACTCAGCAGGAAGGTATCCATCTCATTGCCTTTGATGATGGCGCAGCCCGTGATGCCGCTGTCGCCAAAACGGTCGGCAACAGAAAGGCAATACACTTTCCAACCTTTTTCGAGCATTGACTTGACCTCCGAGTCAGTGTATCGTCTGGTAGTCAAGTTAAATTGGTTGGTTTTTTGCGTCATCTGGGCAATGCGGGGGATGTTGTATTCGTTGGCTGCCTCAACGGTCAGGTGCATGTCGAGGCTCTTCAGGAAATCGTTGAAATCATCGAAACGCTTTTGTAAGTTCGAGCGCATCGCATTGGCCTGATATTGAAGCGTCTTCGCTTTATCTTCCTCAGTAATGGAATACACCTTGAACTCCTCTTCCACCAGCTTTTTGAGAAAAACAGGCAACTCGTAAGGCTGCACTGGAAACTCGGGTACCGAAACCATGGGCAACAGCTGTTTCACCAATGCCCGTTCCGTGGGGTTGTCGTCAACAAAAACGAAGCTGTCCAGTCCAAGGTTCAATTCTTCGGCCAACTCCTTCAGGTTGGATGCTTTGTCCTGCCAGTTGATGCGATAAGCCGCAAAGTGTTCTTTCCGAAGCACGAGGAAGGGATGACTCACCCACAGATCCAGCACCTCCTGTTCGTTGTTTTTGCTACATACGGCAAGGACCACGCCGTTTCTGCTCAATTCGAGCAAGCCTAGTTGGAAGAAAAGAAACGCCTTCCCTGGGTAATCGCCACCGATTTTGATTCCTTCGGGGCCATCTTCACCCAGAATACCACCCCAAAGCGTGTTGTCAAGATCCAGCACAAGGCATTTTTTTCGTTTCAAGGCGATCTCATCCAGTTTTTTTGCAAACCATTGCTGGAATGAGGCTGACAGGCGAGGGTTCATCCCCATCTGCGAAAGGAGATAGAACTTCCAATCCATCAAGTCCTCTGCCGGATAACGGCTTGTAAACTCTTCAATATCAATAACTTTTAAGTTTCCATGTGTCAGCGATGCCGAAATCAGGCCAGCATTGTACTTCCCGACAGCCTCTTTCAGGCGAAGATCATCATCCGTAAACGACAACGAATAGATCACCGTCATGGTGAAGGCGATAACCGTCTTATTGGGATTGACGGTTTCCAACACCATCAGGAATTTCCGCAAATCGGCGGCAATCTCCTCGGAGGCTGCCGCATTGTCATATCCGATGGGTGCCTGATAAAACCAGACATAGCCCTCCTCCTGTTCAGGAACAAGAGAAACATCATCATACCCCGAAAAATGATAATCTTTCGGGAAGAACCGCTCAATGGTATGATTACGAAAGACAAACATTTTCTTAATATTCAACTAATTCTGATATAGCACAATTCCTCAGATCCAGCAGTGCGCTTCCCCAGCTCAAGCCAGCACCAAATCCCGACAGGATAACATGCTCGCGTTCAGGGTACCCGTTTTTCAACTCGGTGACGATGGTCAGCGGGATGGATGCCGAGCTGGTATTACCGAACTTCTTGATGCTGTAGGGTGTTTTCGCCTTGTCGAACTTCAGCCATTTCGTAAAGAAATCCGTCATGAACTTGTTGGCTTGATGGTAGATGAGCAGGTCGAGTTGCGGCAGTTGCAAGCCAGCTTCATCCAGAAGGTTCTTGATGTCGCGCGGTTCCACGCTCATGCCGAAGTTGAACACTGCCATGCCGTCCATACGGAACTGCTCGCGGATACGGCGGTCGCCGTTGGCATCGGTTTCTTCCACAAGGCTTTCGCTGGTGGTGGGATTGCGGAATCCACCGTCGGGAATCATCATCACTTCATAACCGCTACCATCGGAATGAAGCGAGAACACCGAATCGCCATAGTTGCCTTTCTCGACCAGCGTCGCAGTGCCGGCATCGCCAAACAGTGGTGTATTTACCTTGTCGTAACGGGAGACGATTTTTGACATGGTCTCACCCACCAACAGCAGCACACGATTGATGCCAGGCTGGCTGGCATAAGCGTATGCCGTAGAGAGGCCATACACATAGCCTGAGCAGGCCAGGTTGATGTCGAACGACAGGGTGTCTTTCGACAAGCCCAAACGGTGTTGCAAGACCGGGGCTGTAGCAGGCTGGCGATAATCAGAAGTCTGGCTCACAAAAATCAAAGCGTCTATCGTGCTTTTGTCGATGGCATTTTCATCCAAGAGCTTTTCAGCGGCTTTGAAGCACAGGTCCGACGTACACACGTCCTTTTCAGCCATCCTGCGTTCTTCGATACCAGTGTTCTGGATGGCTTTTTGGATTTCCTCCTCGCTCATGAAATAGCCCAGGTCCTCGTTGCGTTCCACTTTTGACGGGACACAGGCAGCGATGGCTTTTATGCCGATATGATTATATTTTAAATACGCCATGTCACGATCTATTAATTCATTCAAACTATCGAACTTCCGCCATCGACGACAAGTTCCGTGCCTGTCATGTATGAGCTGGCATCAGAAAGAAGGAACGCGATGGCGTTGGCAATCTCGTCAGGTCGAGCAAAGCGCTTCATTGGCAAGGCTTTGGCTGTTTCCTGCAACAATTCTTCAGTCACATTGGCCGTACGGATCATGTCAGTATCGGTTGTTCCAGGCAGCACGCAGTTCACGCGGATCTTCTTTCCTACCAAATCAATGGCCATGTTGCGAGCCATGCCCGTCAGGGCACTTTTCGAAGCTGAATAAACGGAATTGCCTGCATGCACCACCTTGGGACCATCAACAGAAGAGACAAAAACGACGGAGCCACCCTTTTGCAATTTCTTGGCTTTCAACAACTTATTCACAAGCATGACCGGCGAAAGGAAGTTGGTTGAGAAAACCTTGTCGATTTCCTGTCGGTCAACGAATTGAAAAGGATTCATGTCGGCTATGCCAGCGCAATTGGCGATACCATCAAGCGGTGGAAGGCTTGAGATTGCCGCATCCACCGCAGTCTCGTCAGTCAAATCCAATACTACACGGACATGTCCATCACCTGGCAATACGGCGAGTGTGTCTTCAAGTCGCCGTTCGTTTCTACCCACCGCGACGACTTTTGCTCCCATTTCAGCACAGAGAAGCGCTGTTGCTTTGCCAATACCCGACGAAGCACCGGTGACCAAGATGACTTTGCTTTCCAAAGAAAAAGGGTTCATATTAGACATGAGATTTCACTATGTTAAACAAATCTTGAATCGTTTTGGAGTCACGCATCTCCTGTGCGGTGACAGCAACATCGTATTCGCTCTTTATCATTGCCATTATGGCAAGAGCCAAAAAAGAATTCCATTCCTCCAACTCGCTGAAACAAGTTTCCGCATTGAATTCATTTGCGTCAGTATCATCAAACTGATCAGCAAATTTGACAATAAACTCTTGTATCTCCATAGTATTGATCAAAAACTTTTTAAATACTCGTAAATTCCCATCAATTCCTTTGCCACAAGGTCATTTTCAAGACCATCTTCGATAATTTTCTTTCTTCCTTGTGTTCGGCCTTGAAAAGCCAAGGCCATCCCAAGCATGTTCGACAACTCTTGTGGTTCTCGATTTTGCGCCACAAAACAACCTTCTACCCCATCGACACGTTCTTTCACATCGCCTACGTTGACGCTCACAATGGGACAACCACAGGCCATCGCTTCTTTGATCACCTGGGGCGATCCTTCGTTCAACGAGGTCATCAGCAAAGCATCGGCGGCGCACATCAGCAAGGTCACCTCGTCACGCGTGTATCCTTTCAGCTCCAGCAGCTCAACTCCTGACAATTCAGCGGCTTTAAGCGCCAAAGGCGCGTTTTTCACCGTATTGTCGAAAGCTCCGGCAAAAAGAACATATTTTTTTTCCAGTTCTAAGTGCATCAGGCGACGGGCTTCCTGCTTTGAAGTCAATTGTAATTCCGTCAAGTCGACACCACAGGGCAGCAGCGTGACGTTCTTGCCCAGACGGGCGATGTTCATCGTCATTTTTGAGACGAACACATTCCAAGCGGACAGGCGCATGGCTATTTTGGAAAATCGTCGTGCCCGTTTCTCGTTGATGTCGGAGCCATGGTAGGTGGTTACCACCGGCGCCTTGCGCTGTAAATTGGCCAACAGACCACATAGACCATAATGGGCATGGATCACGTCTGGATGAAACTCTTTGATACGGTCTTTTAACGGATGGAGCTGTCTAAGGTATCCACGGATCCCCTTGCCTTTGACAAGGAACATTTCGCACTCAACGCCCAAGCGTTGTAGAGCCTTCCGTTGTTCCACAATGAAAGGGGCGGCATTCTCAGCCAAGTTCTCCTTGAAGCTGCAAACCAACAGCACTCTCATCACAACATTCCCCTTCCTGCCAGTTTAATATAGGCCCAGCCCACGTTGGCCGCTACAACGAAAACAATCCAATAATCAATCCATTTCACGTGTTTTTTTTGTAGTTGAGAAATGCCGTATGCGGCAAACATCAATTCAAACGGCAATGCGGGTTGGTGGAAACGCTCCGAGTGGGCAAAGTTACTGAAAGCGATCACCACAAGATAGCCTAACATCATTGCCAAAGGCAAGGTATGTTTACGCCAGTCACCCCTGAAAACCAATAGAACCAAAGCAAAAACAACAAACCCTGACAATACATTTTTAACGAAATTACCTCCATGGATCATCTGTTGGTTCTCTTGCAACTCAGTATACACCATACTGGAGAAAGGGAGGGTGAAGATGACCGGTGCGAACATAACGGCTGAAGCATCTTTTGCGAAGCTGTTTCCACCAGCACGCTTAGCACGAAATTCCATACCGACACTTTGATTCGTTTCGCCCGCGGCCCACAATTCGTCCACCTCCTCTTTCAGCCTATTGCCTATGGCTGTTGTTGAGAGCACCGCAACGACAAGCACCGCCATTCCGACTTTTTTCCAAATAGACGTAAGTTTGCCTTTGTTAAACACTATTGCCACCATCACAGCGAGCAGTCCCACTATACCAAGAGGAGTACGGAAGGTGAACAAGACAAATGCTGCAACAACTGCGAGGACAAAACTGGTCCAGCTAAACTTCGATTCACTCAACAAAACGTCGATACTGTCCACTAACAACACGGTGGCAAAAACCATGTTTGCCTCTTTCAGATGGATTCCACAATAATAAATCAAATTGGGCATCAACATGCAGAATATTGCTGACATCCGTGCTGTTCGCTCGCCAAAATGCCGTTTGGCAATACGGTAGATCAGCACACAGGTGAGCGCACTCGCCAAACAGTGTCCAATACGTGCAGTCAGAATATAAGGGCCGAACAACAGGCACAGCAAACCATTCCACCAGATCTCACCTGAATCGCTCAAGCCTATCCATTGCAGCTCATTCATTAAAGCGCTATAGCCCTGTTCTCTCCATATTTTACTTGCACTATAATACAACTGCTCGTCAGCAGAATGGAACATAAAAGGCTGCCCTGTCATATAGTCATAGAAGAAATAGGCAAAGATCATGTAGACCAAACGGATGATCAGTGAAGTCACAAACAGTTTCTTTTCGAATACCTTGGGATGAAGGCGATACCATTGCAGGGTAAGCTGGTGACTAAAGACAAAGAATAGACATACCTCTGCCGTTCCAAACAGCATCATATAGAATGGCAGTGCGTGATCCATGAAGACCACCGACACAACCGCAAGGGTAACGAAATACCCAATGATTGCTTTTCGGGAAATAAGATTAGGAAAAAATGTAATCATTATCCAAATAATTTCCGCTTCAATTTAATTAATTGGATCATGTTGTTTTGACCCACCAGGGATCTGACCCACGATTTCCATTTGCTATCATTTCCAGTCCAGGATCTCAACCCTCTATGTTCGCAATACGTGTTTTCAGTTCTGAGGTAGGCACCCGTGGTTTGTCGAGGGCAAAAAAAGTCTACGGGTAACACATGAAGATCCTTATAATCCTGCTCAAAGCCGTCCTGCCTGAAGCCGTTGACCGACATCCGTGCCGTGATGAACTGTACGTTGGTGGTCAGGTCAGGTTTCCCATCGGGCAAAAGGAAATGACGGCCATGATATAAATCCAACATTTCCGTAACCCATGCGCCATGAGGCACCGAGCCGCACACCCCCATCATCACCGGCTTGTGTTTGCTTCCTTCAAAGCCAGCAAAAGCACCATAAGCGAGCAGGTCGTCAAATGGCTTATAGACTTCAAAGTCGACATCCAGATAGATTCCGCCTTCACGTTCCAAGGCGACAAGCCTGACATAGTCGCTCACAAAGGCAAACATACCAACCTCATAGGCTTCTTTAGTATAAGGATGGCTGTTGACATCGAAAGTAGTTTCATTCCAGCACCGGTATTCCCAGCCGGGCATGTATCGTTTCCAAGAGTCCATGCAATCCTCCGCCAGTTGAGGAAGATCCGATTCCCCGAACCAGCAATAGTGTACTATTTTTGGTATCATCACTCATGCATTAAAGGTTAGAGTGATGATAGTCAAACAGTTTCTTCAGTGCCTTGATCGACTTCACCGCCAAGGCGTTGTTCCAGCCACGCACATCTACAACCGCAACCTCGCCGTAACTATTCAGCGTGTGCATCCCATAGTTGAGGGA
>JAGCPG010000058.1 GCA_017645245.1 Bacteroidales bacterium | reverse complement strand
GCATCGGGGTTACTCCTTGGATACCCATATTTCAGATCGCCCTTGATGGGACAACCGATATGTGCCAACTGGCAGCGGATTTGGTGATGCCGTCCCGTAAACAACTCAACTTCAAGTAAATAGTAGTTGTCGGACTTGCCAACCAAGCGATAGCTCAAACGTGCTAGTTTGGCTTCTTTAGTGCCTTCTGGAACAATATATGACTTGTTCTGTTTCTCGTTTTTCACGATGAAATTCTCCAATACATCAGCTTCTTTTGGCGGACGGTTCTTCACGATGGCAAGATACACCTTGTGGAAGTCGCGGTCTTTCACTTTCACGGTCATACGAGAAAGCGCTTTGCTCGTCTTGGCAAAGACCACGGCGCCACTCACAGGCCGGTCGATACGATGAACAAGGCCAGCGAAAACATTACCCGGCTTGTCGTATTTCTCTTTGATGTATTGCTTTACATCATCGAGCAGACACACGTCACCTGTTTTGTCGCCTTGGACAATCTCCGAAGGGAGCTTGTTCACCACGATCAGGTGGTTGTCTTCGTACAATATTCTGTCTTTAATGCTCATCGCTCAATGATTACTCCACTCCCTAAAACATACGGTTCCGTCTCATGATACATCACCCCGAACTGTCCGGGAGCGATGCCTGAAATAGCAACATCAGAGATGATGTCAGCGCCTTGCTCGGTGATATGGATGGTACCCATGGTAAACTCCGGCTGATGACGGATCTTGTAACGCACCCGCATGCCTTCGGTAAGATGCAGCGTGGGATTCATCATCTGGAGGTCACCCATAGGGATGATGTCGGTGTATTGCGCCACGGGATCATAGCCTTGCGACACGTATACGATATTGTTCGGGATGTCTTTTCTTACCACGAACCACGGACCGCCACCAAGGCCCAAGCCCCTGCGCTGACCGATGGTATGAAACCAAAATCCCTTGTGCCGACCTAATTTTTTGCCACTTTCCAGTTCAACGATGTCGCCAGGCATCTCGCCCAGATATTCACGGATATAGTCGTTGTAATTGATCTTTCCCAAGAAGCAAATCCCCTGACTATCATGACGTTCCGCTGAAGGAAGCTTGTATTTTTCAGCCAACTCGCGGACTTTAGGTTTGGGTATGTCGCCTATCGGGAAGATCACTTTGCTCAACTGAGCGTAAGTAATTCGACCCAAGAAATACGTCTGATCCTTAAAGGTATCTGCCGCTGTACCCAACCAAAAAATGCCATTTGCATCTTCCCATGAGCGAGCGTAATGTCCCGTGGCGATCTTATCAAAGTTATGGCCTTCCTTTTCCTCAAAGGCACCCAGCTTGATCCAACGGTTGCACATCACGTCGGGATTTGGCGTGAGGCCTTTGCGCACCATCTCCATGGTGTACTTGCCAACCGTCTCGAAATACTCATGCTGCAAATCCACAATATCGAATTTGCAACCATATTTCTTGGCGATATAAGTGGTGATCTCGATATCCTCTTCCGATGGACAGCTCGACAGATCCTCCTTTCCTTCCAACCCGATCTTGATATAGAAGATATGCGGATCGTAGCCCTGCTCCTTGAGCAGCGGCACCACCACGGAGCTGTCCACTCCACCCGAAACCAATGCGGCGATGTTCATGCTGCAAAAATAATAATTATTCCGTCATTGAATAAGGCTTGTCCTCAGGATTCAAACCTCTAGTGAGATTCGGCTCAGTGCCCATCTCGAAAACCAACTCCCCGCCTTGCATCAGCTGGGCGTGAGTGAGATAAAGCTTGGTGATTTCTTGGCCATTAAAAATCACCTTTTGCACATAGCGGTTTTCATCATTCACATTAGGAGCCTTGATTTCCAAGGTTTTTCCGTTACCCAAACGGACCTTCAGATATGGCAAATAAGGCGCACCCAACACATATTGGTCACTGCCGGGACAAACTGGATAGAAACCCATCACCGAAAAGATGTACCAAGCCGACATCTGACCGCAATCGTCGTTGCCACAAAGACCGTCGATATTGTTTTTGTAAAAACGATTCATGATCTCGCGAAGCCAGTATTGGGTCTTGTAAGGCTGCGAACTCCAGTTGTATAGGTAAGCGATATGATGGGCAGGCTCGTTGCCGTGGTTGTAGCAGCCCATCAGGCCTTCTTCGGTGACATCCTCGGTGTTCTCGAAGAACTCCATGGGCAGCTGCATCACAAACAAGGTGTCAAGGTTGTGGATGAACTGTGCATCGCCACCCATGGCTTCAATCAAGCCTTTCACGTCCTGAGGCACATAGAACGAATACACCCACGAGTTGCCTTCCACAAAGCCCTCTCCTTCCGTGTCCATCAGGCTGAAAGGCTCTTTCCAAGTGCCATCGCTCATCCTTGGACGAGCAAAGCCCAATTCAATATCGAAAGTATTGCGCCAATTGGCAGCGCGTTGCTTGTAAACCTCTGCCATCTCAGTGTTTCCAGCCTTCAAGGCCGCTTGATAAATAGCCCAATCGTCGTAGGCATATTCCAAAGTCACCGAAACACAACCGCTATTGCGATCAAAAGGAACATAACCAAGTCGTTGATAATCAACTAAATTCACATAATAAGGACAAGTGGAGCTCTGCCTCATGGCCTCCAGCATACCCTTTTGCAAAGGCACCACACCTTTAATATAAGCATCAGCCAGCACCGAAGTGGCATGATAGCCGATCATGCACCAGTTTTCATTACCCATGTGCGACCACACCGGCAGCAGTCCGTGGACGCTCTGCTCGCTGTGCTTCAACATCGATTGCACCATGTCGGCATTGCGCTTGGGCTGCAACACGTTGAACAGCGGATGCAAGGCGCGATAGGTGTCCCACAATGAGAAAACCGTGTAGTTGTCGAATCCCTCCGCTTGATGAATGTTGTGGTCGATGCCGCGATACTGCCCGTCCACATCCATATAGATCGACGGGTTGATCATGGTATGATACAACGAAGTGTAAAGCATGGCTTTCTGGTCCTCGGTACCTTCAGCCTGAAGCACCGACAGTTCCTTGTTCCACTTGGCTTGAGTCTCAGCCAACAGTTGGTCAAAACCACGACCATCGGTCTCGGCATGAAGATTTCTTAACGCTCCTTCGGTACTGGTAGCCGACAAGGCAACTTTCATCTCCAAAACCTTCGGATCATTGAAGGTGAAATAGGCCACAATCTTGCGTCCCGTCATCTCGGGAAAATGGTGTTTCACGTCGAACTTGCCCCACATGCCGTTGTATTTGGGCTTCTCCAGTTCACGATAGCCATAATCGACAATAGGTTGGTTGAAGCTGATGGCAAAATAAGTGTAATTGGTCCTTGCCCAGCCATTTGTAATGCGATAACCTGTCAGCAAAGTGTCGTTTTCAACCCGAAGATTAGCCCAAAGTGTCTTGCCATCATAGTTGTAAATGGCATGTTGCAGATCCAAAACAATGCTGCCGTTCTGGCCTTCGGGATAGGTGTAGCGATGCACGCCAACATGCTCAGTGGCGGTCAATTCAGCTTTAACCCTGTAATCATCCAACACCACTTCGTAATAGCCGGGACTGGCCTTTTCGGTATCATGACGGTAACGTGATCGATAACCTTTGTCGGGATCGGTCTGAGTTCCAGGATGGAATTTGATGGCACCTGTGACCGGCATCACCAAAACATCGCCCAAATCGGAATGGCCGGTGCCGCTGAAATGGGTATGGCTGAAACCCACAATAGTACTGTCTTTATGCTGATAACCAGCGCAATACTCATATACCCTTGGTTGATAATCGCCATCAATGTCATGCGGCACGGTATCGGTATCCGGACTCAACTGCACAATGCCAAACGGCGCACAAGCACCTGGAAATGTATGACCCATGCCGTTGGTCCCAATGATGGGGTTGACATAGTGGAGATAATCTGTATTGTCTACGGTTTCCCTTTGCTGATGATCACAGCCTAAACACAACAAACATAGGGTTAAGAGCAGAAAGAGATGACGCTTCATAGTAAAGAATAAATTTGGTTACAAAAGTATGAAAAAAACTATATTTGCAGTCAAAAAAATATCAAAATGATTGAACCTCATGAACTCGGAAAACTTGGCGAAGATCTAGCCGTTAACTTTTTGATTAGCAAAGGCTACCAGATTCTTGAAAGAAACTGGCACTCGGGACACAAAGAAATCGATATCATCGCATTTGATGATGATGTCTTGGTAATTGTGGAAGTAAAAACACGTAAATCAGATGATTACGGCGAACCTGAAATAGCTGTTGGAGTAACCAAACAAAGGATGCTCATTCGGGCAGCTGATTCCTTTGTGCGGTATAAAAACCTAAATGTGGATGTCCGATTTGACATCATCTCAATAGTGATCTCCGACGGTGAGCCGGAGATCGAACATATTGAAGATGCTTTTATTTGTACCCGATCGTGGTATTAACCGACTGAGCATCCCGCGGCAACCAAATCACTCGGGGTGAGCAAGACGAGACGGCCGTCTTTGTCTTCGGCGGAGAGGATCATGCCCTCGCTGACCACGCCCTTGAGTTTGCGCGGCTCGAAGTTGGCGATGAAGCAGACCTGCTTGCCGACCAGCTTCTCGGGCTCGGTATAGTACTTGGCGATGCCACTCACGATGGTGCGCTTGTTCATGCCGTCGTCGATGAGGAATTGCAACAGCTTATCGGCTTTCGGCACCTTTTGGCACTCAAGGATAGTACCCACGCGGATATCCATCTTCATGAAGTCGTCGAAGCTCACGACGGGCTTCACCTCGGCTGGCTTCCAAGCGTTGAGTTGGTTGGCTTTCTTGGTATCCTCCAGCTTCTGCAGCTGAGCAGCCACCACGCTGTCTTCCACCTTTTCAAACAACAGCTCAGGCTGGCCAATGACATGACCTTCCTTCAGCAACACGGTCTCAGAAGCATCGTTCCAACCCTTCACCTCCAGACCAATCATCTGTTGGAGTTTCTTGGCACTAAACGGCAGGAAAGGCTCGCTCAAAATAGCCAGATGCGCCACAATCTGCAATGAAACAGCCATCACAGTCTTCACACGCTCAGGGTCGGTCTTGATTTGCTTCCAAGGCTCATTGTCGGTGAGGTATTTATTGCCTAAACGGGCCAGATTCATCAGCTCAGAAAGGGCTTCGCGAAACTTATACGTCTCAATCAAACGGCCAATCTTGGCGGGATAGGCGTTCATCTCTTCGATGGCTGCTTTATCCGTGTCGTTCAATCCACCCAAAGCGGGAACGGCACCCTCGTAATATTTCTGCGTCAGCACCAAGGTGCGGTTGACGAAGTTGCCGAAGATGGCCAACAGTTCGTTGTTGTTGCGGTCTTGATAGTCTTTCCAGGTGAAGTTGTTATCCTTGGTCTCAGGCGCATTAGCGGTAAGCACGTAACGCAAAACATCCTGCTTGCCAGGGAACTCCTGCAGGTATTCGTGCAACCACACGGCCCAGTTACGCGAGGTCGAGATCTTGTCGTTCTCGAGGTTGAGGAACTCGTTGGCAGGCACGTTGTCGGGAACGATGTAGTCGCCGTATGCCTTCAGCATGCAAGGGAAGATGATGCAGTGGAACACGATGTTGTCCTTACCGATGAAATGGACCAGCTTGGTCTCGGGATCTTTCCACCATTTTTCCCAGTTTTCACCCCGTTGCTCGCAAATCTCCTTGGTGTTGGAGATATAGCCAATGGGCGCGTCAAACCACACATAGAGCACCTTGCCGTCGGCACCCTCAATCGGGACGGGCACGCCCCAGTCGAGGTCGCGAGTGACAGCACGGGGTTGTAGGCCGCCGTCGAGCCAGCTCTTTACCTGACCGTAGACGTTGACTTTCCACTCCTTATGGCCTTCGAGGATCCACTCACGGAGCCAACCCTCGTATTGATCCAAAGGCAAATACCAGTGCTTGGTAGGCTTCTTCACCAAAGCGGCACCGCTCAACTGGGAATGGGGATTGATCAACTCATCGGGACTCAATGAAGAGCCGCATTTCTCGCATTGATCGCCGTAAGCGCCCTCAGCACCGCACTTCGGGCAGGTACCGACGATATACCTATCGGAAAGGAATTTCTGGCGCTCAGGATCGAAGTACTGCTCAGTCTCTTTTTCGATGAACTTTCCTTCATCATAGAGCTTCTTGAAAAACTCCTGAGCCGTGGCGCGGTGCATCTTCGAAGAAGTGCGAGAGTAAATGTCATAGCTGATACCCAACTCCTCGAACGACTTCTTGATGATCTCGTGATAGCGATCCACGATGTCCTGTGGGGTGCAGCCTTCCTTCTCTGCTTTGATCGTAATCGGCACGCCGTGCTCGTCGGAACCACCGACAAACAAGACCTCGGCGCCACACATTCGCAGGTAGCGGACGTAGGTGTCGGCGGGAATATAAACGCCGGCAAGGTGACCGATGTGAACAGGACCGTTGGCGTATGGCAAGGCCGTGGTTACCGTGTAACGCTTGAAGTGTTTGTTGGTTGATTCCATAATGAGTGATTATTTAAAAAAACGGGTGCAAAAATATTATTTTTTTCCGTTATTTGCAATTCCATTCGTACACTTATGAAAAAACTAAACTTGTGTTTTCTGGTTTTGATCCTTGCGATAACCCTACCGCTTCTATCTCAAAACCGTAATCCGTACATTCCACAAAACCTGTCGATTTGGCTACAAACAGGCGGTGGAGCCAACATCGTCCATAGTGCCGACATGGGTGCCTCGCCCATGCATTACGTCGGCGGAGGCTTGAGCACAACCCAAGGAGGCACCATGATCTGGAATCGCTGTCAAGCCCATCTGGAGAGCCGAGCTCTGGCCAACGTGGAGTTGAACAAGGCGTCAGGCAATATTTTTGCCTTCGGTTACGATGGGCGTGCGGAATTCCTGTATCGTTGCTATGACTACAAGGACCTTCACGTTTGGGCTGGAGGTGCCACCCAAGCATATATTGACATCAAATATTACCCCCAGCTGATGAACGCCTCAGTAGGTGGATCCATCTTTTTCAACCTTCACGCTACAGGCATGGTTCAGTTGGATTTCCTGCCCTTTTTCGATTTCAACCACAACCTGTTCAGTATTTACGGAAAACTGTCGTTGCCCCTGCTTGGAAGCGTCACCCGGCCAGGATTCGCCTACATGGACAACTACACTTCGAGCCTCAACCTGACAAACTCCTTTTTTCAGGAGTATCAAACCGATTTCATGGCGTTCCCTGGAGTCAACACCGATGTTGGCCTCTTCCTTAACTTGCTCAACAAGAATAAGATAGGCCTTACCTATCGCTGGGATTACCTCACCACCCGCCATACAGGCTGCTATCGTTTCGACCATGCGGCCCATACGTTCAATGTCGTTTTTCTGTTCAACATCTTTTGATCATCATGAAAAAAGCATACATCCTCTTCATTGGCTTGACCGCCGCCCTATTGACCTCCTGTGAGAATCTCTTCATGGACGATCCTATCGACAGCGATCCGCTCAGCACTTTCGATTACCTCTGGGACAAAGTCGACCAGCAGTACGCTTTCTTTGACCTCAAAGGCGTCGACTGGGACTCTGTTCGCCAAGTGTATCGTCCCAAGGTTTACGAAGACATGTCCGATGACAGCCTTTTCAGCGTATGCGCCGCCATGCTCAACACCTTGCGTGACGGGCATACCAACTTGATCTCCAATTTCGACGTCTCGCGAAACGACACGGTCTACTATAAGATGGTTGCTGAGAAAAACATCAACAACGAAGTGGTGACGCTCAACTACCTCACCATCGGTTACCACACCACGGGTGGTTTTGCGCACAATGCCATTCGCGACGGTAAGGTGGCCTATATCCGCTATTCCTCGTTTGAAAACAGCGTCACCAACGATGCCCTCTCCTATATCCTCAATCGTTATAAGGACTGCGAAGGCATGATCCTTGACCTGCGCCAAAACGGAGGTGGCGTCGTCGACAACGTCCGCATGTTGCTCAGCATCTTCGAGAACCACGGACAATTGTTGTATCGGTCGCAGATCAAATCGGGTCCCGGCCATGACGATTTCACGGATTGGGCCTCGATTTACGCTGATTCTACTTCGGACAACATCAATTACCACTACACCAAACCCTTTGCTGTCCTCATCGACCGAGGGTCATACAGTGCAACCTCATTCTTTGCCATCTGCACTATGGCTTACGACAACATCAAGCTGTTTGGCGACTATAGCGGAGGAGGCTTGGGATTGCCCAACGGCGGCGAGTTGCCCAATGGCTGGACCTATCGTTTCAGCATCACACGTACCCTTGCCATCGACGGAGGCAATTACGAGAACGGAGTACCGCCTGATTTTCGGGTTCTGCTCGACCCCACCTGCACCGCACAGGGTATCGATAACGTGATAGAAACCGCCGCGGATTGGATTCTTTCAGAAAAATAATTATTTTTGCAACTGAACAACTAATAACTGAAACATGGATATAGTCATTGCTGGAGACGGTGAAGTTGGTCTGCACTTGGCAGAAGCACTGGTGCGCGACAACCACAACATCACCATCGTCGATCCTCACGAGGAGCTGCTGAAGATGGTGGAATCACATTCCGACCTGATGACCATCACGGGCGACTCAACCTCAACTTCGGTACTGCGACGCGCCAATGTATCGAGAGCCGACTTGGTCATCGCTGTGCTTCACGACGAGCACATCAACCTGCTGACGGGCATCATCGCCAAGAAACTTGGCGCCAAGAAAGTCATCGCCCGCGTCAACACCATGGAGAACCTCAGCACCGAAGTGTGGCGCATGTACCAGGACCTTGGCATCGACGGCCTGTTGTCGCCCGAGGACATTGCGGCGCAGGAGATCATCTCGCTGCTGAAGCAAAACGCCTCGCTGGAGACCTACGACTTCTCCGGCGGCAAGCTGCAACTCTTCATGGTGAAGCTCGAGTCGGGAGCCGAGATCATCGGCAAGAGTGTCGGCGAAGTCACTGAACAATACCAACACATCGACTTCCGGATCGCCGCCATCCACCGCAGGCAGAACACCTTCATCCCGCAGGACGATACCGTGTTTCAACTGGCCGACAGGGTGTATGTGGTCACCAAGCCCCATGCCATTAAGGATATCATCCGCCTCAGCGGCAAAAAGCAGATCAACATCCATAACGTGATGATTGTCGGTGGCGGCCGTGTAGGAAGAATCACCGCCAAACGCCTTGAAAACGATCTGAACATTAAGATCTTGGAAAAAGACAAGGAGCGCTGCATGGAACTCACCAACTCCCTCTCCAACGCCTTGGTGGTCAATGCCGATGCCCGTAACCTCGACATGCTTGAGGAGGAAGGCATCGCCGGCATGGACGCTTTCATCGCTGTCACCGAAAACACCGAGACCAACATCCTGACTTGCCTGCAAGCCAAAACTTTCGGCGTAAAGAAGACCATCGCTCTGGTGGAGAATATCGACTATATCGACATCTCGCAAAACATCGGCATCGACAGCATCATCAACAAGAAACTCATCGCCGCCAGCTACATGGTTCGCTACACGCTGGGCGCCAAGGTCTCGTCGATGAAGTGCCTCAGCGGCATCGATGCCGACATCGTGGAGTTTGAGGTCCGCCAAGGCTCCGCCGTGACCCGCAAGATGATCGGCCGACTCCAGATGCCGTCCGATGCCATCATCTGCGGCATCGTGCGCGACGGAGAAAGCTATATCGCCACCGAGGAATTCGAAATCCAAACCGACGACCGCGTGGTGGTGCTGGCCTTACCCAACGCCATCCCCGCCGTCGAACGTCTGTTCCATTAATGTCTGTTCGTGATGAGCTCCAATAGCAAAATCAGCCTCTCCTTACTGTTGCGCATCCAGGGCTTCCTGCTGCTCATCGAAGGGGTGTTTATGCTATTGGTCCTGCCCGTCACCTATTTCCATCACGGCATCAACGCCTTCAGTATGCCTTTCTCCGCCCTCATCACCGTGATGACGGGCTTTGTGCTGTGCTTCTCCACCCGAAAGCGAAAAGGCCAACGGCTAAACCACCGCGAAGGCGTCATCACCATCTGCCTCTCGTGGCTGGTTCTCTCGGTGTTCGGCGGACTGCCCTTCCTGCTCAGCAAGAGCGTGCCCAACTTCACCGACGCCTTCTTCGAAGCCCTCTCGGGATTCACCACCACTGGCGCCACCATCCTCACCAACATCGAGATGGTGCCCAAGGACATCCTGTTGTGGCGAAGCCTGACACAATGGATCGGCGGACTGGCCATCATCGTGTTCGCCGTGGTGCTCATCCCCTTCCTGAGCGTCGGCGGCATGCAGCTGTTTATGGCTGAAATGAACGGCATCAATTACGACAAGCTGCATCCCCGTACCATGCACACCGCCAAGCGCCTTTGGGGACTGTATATCTTCTTCACCTTGCTGGAAATCATACTGTTATATTGGGGCGACATGGATTGGTTCGATGCCCTGTGCCACTCGTTGACCACCATCTCGTCAGGCGGATTCTCCACCCGCACCAGCAGCCTCGCAGGCTATTCCAACTATTCCCAGATCGTGGTCACCTTCTTTATGATTCTTTCGGGATGCAACTTCACGCTGCTGCTGATCACCTTGGTGAGAAACCCCATGGCTTTGTTCAAGAACGAGGAATTCAAGCACTTCCTGATCATGATCATCGGCATAAGCGCGTTGTTGGCGCTGGCGTTGATCTTCGTGGAAAACATGATGGTTGGCAACGCCGTCCGCTCAGCGTTCTTCAGTGTGACTTCAGTGCTGACCACCACAGGTTTCTTCGTGAGCGACTATATGCTATGGCCCGTGGGCTTGTGGGGCGTACTCCTGCTGCTGATGTTCATCGGAGCCTGCTCAGGATCCACCTCGGGCGGTATCAAGATCATACGGCACCTGATCTTCACCAAAAACGCCTTCCTGGAACTGAAGCGCATCATCCATCCCAATGCCGTCATTCCTGTGAAAATCAACAAGAAATCCACTTCCAAAAGCGTGATTTTCAAGACGATGACATTTGTGTTTATGTATTTCCTCATTTTCATCATCGGCACCATCATCCTACTCACCCTCGGCATCGACTTCAACACCTCGGTGGGCGCTTCCCTGGCCACGCTAAGCAATCTCGGCATGGGCATCGGCAGCGTGGGACCTTTCGGCTCCTACGCTTTCCTACCACAAGGGGCTAAATGGGTGCTCGTCGTCTTCATGCTGTTGGGCCGAGTGGAGCTGTTCACCTTAATATCTATCTTCTCAAGGAATTTTTGGAAATAAGCCATCATGAACCGCGAAAAAGAAATCTATAAGGTAACGCTGCTGGGCAGCTTGGTCAACGTGGTGCTGATGCTGTTCAAGTTTGTGGCTGGCATCTTAGGCCACAGCGCCGCTATGATGGCCGACGCCATTCATTCCGTCTCCGACTTCGCCACCGATCTGGTGGTGCTGGCCTTTGTGCGCATCAGCCACAAGCCCAAGGACAAAGGCCACGACTACGGTCACGGCAAGTATGAGACACTTGCCACCACCTTGATCGGCGTGGCTCTGTTTGCCGTGGCGGCAGGCATCTTGATCGAAGGCGTCAAGAAGATTGTCTTCTGGGCCCAAGGCGGCACCCTGACCCAACCCGGTCTGTTGGCGCTTTGGGCGGCATTGATCTCCATCTTGTTGAAAGAAGTCATTTTTCAATACACCCATCGCAAAGCCAAGAAACTCAACTCGCAAGCCATGGAAGCCAATGCCTGGCACCACCGCAGCGACGCATTGTCGTCCATCGGCACCGCCATCGGCATCGGGGGCGCCATCATCGGGGGCGAGCGTTGGGCCGTGCTCGATCCCATCGCCTCCATCGTGGTGGGCGCCTTCATCGTGAAGGTGGCCGTCGACCTGCTACGCAAAGGAGTGGGCGAGCTGATGGAACAGTCGCTGCCCGAAGAGGTGGAAAACGAGATCATGGACATCGTGAAGTCAGTCCACGGTGTCGTGGAGCCGCATGAGCTCTGCACACGGCGCATCGGAAACCATTACGCCATCGAGATGCATATCCTCATGGATGGCGATTTGCCCCTGAAAGAAGCCCACGACAAGGCCACGGAAATCGAGCAAAAACTAATGGCTCGCTACGGTGAGGAGACGCACGTGGCAATCCATGTAGAACCGATTGAAAATAATTCTTGATTTTTCAAATTAATACTCTTACTTTTGCCCCATTATGAGAAAGCATTGGATTGACAATTTACGTTGGGTTACGGTACTTCTGGTACTGTTTTACCATGTAATTTATTTTTATAACGCCAAAGGCGTTTTCGGCGGAATCGGTGGTTTTTATAAGGTTCAACCATGGGATGCCATCATGTCGATACTCTATCCGTGGTTCATGATGCTGCTGTTTTTGGTGGCCGGCATCAGTTCCCGTTACGCTCTGGGCAGCCTTTCGCACAAGGAGTTCATCAAGAGCCGAACCCGCAAGTTGCTGGTTCCCTCCACGATAGGCTTGTTCGTCTTCCAATGGATGGTGGGCTATTTCAACACGCGTGTAGCAGCCATTGCCCAAGGTACCAGTCCTTTCGCTGAACTCTCTGGAGACATGCCTATGGTCGTTCAAAACGCCATCAAATATTTCGCCTACTGCCTATCTGGCGTCGGACCCTTGTGGTTCGTGCAGGACTTGTGGCTGTTTTCGCTGCTTTTGGTCTTGATCCGATTGATTGAGAAAGACCGCCTTTACGAGCGTATCGGCAAATATTTCCAAGGCGACAACCTGTTTAAGAGCTTTGCCTTGTTTATCGTCGGCTTCCTGTTGATCTGGGGCGGCGCCCAAAGCACCTTCTCCCATCCGGATCCCGACTCACCCCAGGGCTTATGGAACCTCTACCGTCCCTTAGCCTATTTGGTGCCTTTCCTGCTCGGTTATTTTGTCTTCTCGCACGACGCGGTTCAAGCCCGTTATGAAAGGTCGCGTTTCCCTTCACTGGTTTTTGCTGTCATTTCAGGCGCCCTCTTCACCATAGTGATGTACGGCAAAAACGACACCGATCCTATCGTTCTGAAAACTTTTCTCTGTAATATCTTCGCTTGGTCCGCCATCCTCGCCATGCTTGGCTGCTTCAGAGCCTGGGCCAACAAGACCAGTCCTTTTGCCACTTACATGACTAAGTCAAGCTATGGTGTTTATGTGCTTCATTATTTGGTAATCGGCTCGTTCGGCTACATGATGAAAATCCATACCACACTGGCGCCATGGTTGCAGTATGTCATACTCTTCGTAGCCGTGATGACAATACCATTCCTTCTGAACGAAATCATCAAGCGGATTCCGTTCATCAGATGGTGTGTGCTGGGAATGAAATCTACTTCCGCTTCGACTTGTGGTAAGTGAAGTGACCGCAACCGTCAACTCCGTTGCTGATAAAGCCAAAGCCTATCTGGACTTCCAATCCACGTGAATACCTCTTGCCCTGCATATTGTAGGCGTGCACATTGGTGGATATTGCTGTCTCTTGATGCTCCTTTTTGGAAAAAGTGTCAAGAAAGCCCCAATTGAGAGCCGCTTCCGTCTTAATGACCAAGGTGAAGCTTGACAAGGCTATGTTTGTGCGAACACCGACGCCACCCAACGCTCCGGCATAAAGGCGATTGATATTGGCATCACTAACGGCAATATTGCTGCCAGTGATATCAAGTTCAGGTTGTCCAGATTGTTTAGGCTGTCTTAGTTGTGACAACGAAATGTTACCATTAACGACATATCCCAAATCGGGAGCCAAGAACACATACGGCTGGATTTTTTTTGAAACCGGAATATAGCAGTACAAGGGGACCCGCAACGAAAGATATCCCGCTTGAAGCTGGTATTTTACGTCATAATACTGTTCATAAGTATAATGAGTGGCGCCGCCTCGTTGCTGATAGTTGAACTCAGGAGCGATGGCAAGGATATCAAAAAGAGGAAACTCCACGAAAATCCCACCTGTAAGACCAAAGACAAGATCTTGCGGCAAACCTTTCAGATAGCTGTTGGTATAGTATAATCGGGGAAGATTGACGCCTCCTTTTATGCCGAAGACAATGCCCTTGTTGATGGAACTGTCGTAGTTGCGCTGGGGATAAAAAGTGCCCTGAGCCGTCAATTTGAAAGAAACGACGGTCAAAAGTATGGCAAGTGTTGTAAAAAACTTATTCATTGTCCTTTAGCGTTTCTTAAGGGTCAAACCAATTGCAATTTTCGGAAATATTATCCAAATCATAATAAACGAAATAACACCCCGGCGGCAATCCTGTAACATTATTGTTGTTACTTTCATTGGATACCAAAGTGATAAAGCCTGTTCGAAGACCTTTGATGCCCTCGGCCGTCTTCTCTCCCGAAAAAACCACAACATGTTTTTCGATATAATGGAATCCTGAGAAATTTCTGTCTCTATCTTCAACAAAATACAAGGTAAAACTAGATTCTGAACCCATAATATAGGCTGTGTCGGTACGCACAATACCTCCTTCGTCCAATTCAATTGTCGCTATACGATTGTGTTGGTCGGAGATCTTAAGATGCATTTCCAACGTGTCGTTTAACTCTTGGAATATATTTGAAAATGAAAACTTATTATCGATCTGATATTCACCTTCAATATTCGGAGGAATATAGCCTTCGAAAAAATCTCCGAAATGAGTCGGAAAGGTGGTGTGCATCGTATCAGGAATGAGGTCCATCAAAGGCGGGACATAGCCTTCTTCACCGAGTAGAACGATGGTTTCATTTTCTGAGTCGTCTTTACTGCAATGGGTAAACCCCATGAGCACCCCCATAAAACAAATAAAGATTAATATTTTCTTCATGTCCTATTTTTTTATTGGATGATTAGACTTTTCATGGTTTGGCCCTTGGCCGTTGTGATCTCTAAGAAGTAGATGCCTCGTGGTAGGTTGCCGACGTCAAGGGTGGCTGCCTCCACTTGGTCGTAATCCAACGCTTTCATAGCTTGGCCAAAACAATTCAGGATCCTTATATGCGTCAATTGTGGCACCTGCACCGTGACCTGACGGTCGGCGGGATTGGGGAAGAGAAGTATCTCATTGTCCTTGTTCTCTCCAACGTCGTAATGCGAGGCATAAATTTCAAAGTTGTATTCGGTGTCGCAACCCGTATCGCAATGCGCCGTGGCTTTCAAAGTGGCCGGACCCAAGCTGATCGGGGCAATCTGACATTTGTAGGGATTGCTGCTGTTCACAATCATAATCCAATCGTCGTTCGAACATTCCCAAGTGACCACACAGTCCGAAAGCTCAAGGGAATCGGCGATGAAGTAATTGTAAAACGGACCATAGTGGCTGGTCATGGCTACCTGCGAAAGGCCATGGATAACCAGGTCGGGCGAGTATTCTACACTAAGGTGAAGCTTCACAATACTATCGCAACCCAATGAAGTAACGTCGTGGTACTCGTAAATGCCCGATTGGTTGTATGTCTGTCCATGCCACAAAAACTCGTCACAAACGTTGGCTACCGTATCGGGATAGACGTTATGAGCAATGGTAAGGTCCAATGTGTAAACATCCTCACAACCTGCCTCATCCTGAATGGTGTCGTGATAGATGCCGCTGACTGTGTAATGGTTGTTATGCCAATCGTAAGATTCGCAGTTTGTCACCGTTTCTACAGGATGCACTTGGCCTGTGCCGATGGTGAGGTTTAGAACGAGAAGACTATCGCATCCTGCCGTAGTCTGCAACAAATGCTGGTACTCTCCAGATTGGGTATAGGTCTGCCCAAACCATTGATAAGAGCCACAATGGGTCTCATAAATCGTTTCTTGATATGAAGCCCCCACATGAATCACCGTGGTCAACGTCGAGACCAATATCTCCAACCCTTCCTCAATGGTGTAAATATCACACGAAACCGGATAGTCGCCCGGAGCGTTGAAGCTGTGTGTCACGGGACTTCCCGAGCCAGTTTCGCCATCACCGAAAGTCCAGTCGACATGGGAGAAAGTATAGTTCAGGTTCAAGGCAAAATCAATGTCGTCATTGGCACAAACCACAAAGCCATTAGGATGTTCGGTAATGCTTTGCCCGTTGACCAGCATCTGGGAGGTAAGGTTGATGGCCATAGACCCTACGGAATAGCCATAGCTCTCATGATCGCCCAAACCATAGACGTGGGCCACAAATACCCCGTCTTGGTTGTACAAGGTGTGAGATCCATGGCTCACCTGAACTCGGGCAAATGAATAATTCGAGTTGCCGGAAACAGGTTGAAACTGAGAAGCAATGCTGTTCGCGTCCAATCGCATGCCCGACACCTGATCCGTGTTTGTCACAATATTCACGTAATGGTATTGTGAATTGCCCGAATTGAAGGTGCTGAACGTGACATAGTAGATTCCTTGTTCAATGGGGCTGACCAGCACCATGGATGGATCGCCGTTTTCTCCAGCATATTCGGAACCTGTCAAATAAAGAAATACCATGGCCGGCTCCGAGGTCTCTAAATAGGCTGAAGGAGCGTTGGAAGAGATCTCAAACTGGTAGGTTTGCCTTGCGTTGATGGTGGTGAGCACGACACCATTCTTCTTGATTTGACAGTGGTCGTTCAACGCTGTGACTCGGATAATGTCCCTGGATCGCAACATGGTATTCGAGATCACAAAATGCTGGCCCCAACAGGTAGTAGGCATCATCTGCTCCACCAAATGGTCGGCAAATCCATAGCCTGAAGGAACATAGGCGCATTGGTTCCCGGCAAACACGGCAATTTTCTTGTTATCGGCCACGGCGATATGCGTTCCGCTGAAATCACCGAATTCCGAAGACTTCATCTGATAACACTCTCCAGCATTCAAGGTGACTGAAAAGGGAGTGTTTGCGAAATGACCGTTCAAGGAATTGTTACTTAAGGTTATGTTGACCTGTGTTTGGTTTTCTATGGCAAGAATGGAAAAAGTGGAGTAATCGTGGTCAAGGTCACGTTGGTCGCCACTTTTGAAGGTGGCAACGAAAGTTTGAAGGATGTAATCACTCCCCAAGGATTGGGTGGGCAACACATCCGTAACATCGAACGTGCGGGTCTTAAAATTCGAGGCATACAACGAGATAGTGTCCGTGGTGACGACATGCAACGCTGTGTTTTGAATGCAATCCGATCCGTTGAAATTATAAGCTTGCGCTTTTATAATGGGTACGGTTGTCGTTATTCCAGGGGTTACGCTGAAACTTTGTGAATAATTGGTTCGCGGATTTGTCACGACGCCTGTGCAAGGTCGAGCTCCTGCCGCAATGAGGCTTAAGGTCACGTCAGGATCGTCAGAATTAGGCAGAAATGTCACCCAAAAATCAGTACCCATAGTGCTCTGTGCACTGGTTTTTCCCGTGTTTAGGATGAAAAACAACACAACGAACCACAGGAGTCTTTTGATGATATTTTGTGGGATATTGGTGGGCATTTCACGTTATTATTCAACAATCAATTTTTTCATGGTCTTCCCCTTTGTCGTGGTGATCTCCACGAGATAGACGCCTTGTGGTAGGTTGCCGACGTCAAGGGTGGCCGCCTCCTCTTGGTCATAGGCTAAGTCTATCACAGCCTGCCCGTAATAGTCGAGCATCCTGATATGGGTCAGCTGAGAGGTTTGCACCGTGACCTGACGGTCGGCGGGATTGGGGAAGAGAAGTATCTTATTGTCCTTGTTCTCTCCAACGTCGTAATGCGAGGCATAGATTTCAAAGATGTATTCTGCGTCGCAACCCGTATCGCAAATCGCCGTGGCTTTCAAAGTGGCCGGACCCAAGCTGATCGGGGCAATCTGACATTTGTAGGGATTGCTGCTATTCACAATCATCACCCAATCGTCGGCCGAACATTCCCAAGTGACCACACAGTCCGAAAGTTCAAGGGAATCGGCGATGAAATAATTGTAAAACGGGCCATAATGGCTAGTCATGGCCACCTGCGAAAGGCCATGGATAACCAGGTCGGGCGAGTATTCTACGTTAAGGTGAAGCTTCACAATACTATCGCAACCCAAGGAGGTAAAGTCATGGTACTCGTAAATGCCCGATTGGTTGTATGTCTGTCCATGCCAAATGACGTAGTCACATGCCTGGTCGGCCACCGTGTCGGTAGTAACATGATGCCCGATGGTGAGATCCAAAGTGAAAATGTCATCACAGCCCACCGCATCCTTGATGGTGTCGTGATAGATACCGCTGACAGTGTAACGCTTGTTATGCCAATCGTAGAACTCGCAGTTTGTCACTGTTTCCACTGGCTCCAGTTGAGCGTGGCCTAGAGTGAGGTGAAGAATGAAGGTGCTGTCGCACGCATCGGGCGACTGGACGAAATCGGTGTAAGTGCCACTTTCAGTGTAAGTGTTGCCTCGCCAGATGTAGCTGTCGCAATCTGTGACTTCCTCTTCGGAGCTAAAGCTTGAGCTGATGTCGAGATGCAGCACCAGCAGGCTGTCGCAACCAGCCACGGTATGCTCCAAATACTGATAGGTTCCCGACTGGGAATAAGTTTGTCCATACCAATCGAAATCGTCGCAAGCCGTGATGTTCAGGTTGGTCGTATAGGTGGGATTAAGAGTCAAGTGCAACGTCACAATACTGTCACATCCATACACTGTCTGACTTTGGTAAACGTAGTCGCCCGACTGGGTGTAGGTTTGCCCATGCCATTGGTAGGAGTTGCCGCATGCCGTCACCACTTGCTCGGAAATGAATGACCTGACATTAATCTCTTTGCTAACATATAACGAATCCGTCAAATCTCGGTGGGGATTGTGCAGCACGTTCGTCACCGTATAGACACCGTCTTGGCTGTAGGTATGCGTCACGTTGACTCCTTGGGCAGAAGTGCCATCGCCAAAATACCATACCACGTCATCGTAATTCCAATCGGTGACCGTGTTGAAATCTATGCTATTATTGGCACAGAAATAATAGTTTTGGGGGATTTCCGTGTAGAGCATGTCATCGATCATCATGCCATACGAGAAATTGGTCGTAAAGCTATGCGCCTCCAAAAACACACCCGAATCCAAATTCGCGTCTGACACATCACAAATCGCCATCTTGATATGATAATTCGTCATCGGAACCACCGGAAAACTCACTTCCAACAAGGTCGTGAAGCCATCGAACTGGATGGTGGCGCCTCCTGTGTTGTCGACATAATAAGCCGAATTATGGTTCAGATGGACATTGTTGATGCTGACCACCTCAGTGGTGCCAGGTATCAACGCCATGTTCTGGTGGTTGTATGTTCCTCCGTTGGGCTTGGCTCCATCCACGAAAAAACCGAAAACGTCATTGTATTGTGATCCGACATACTCCATGTATTCTTCGGAACCAAACACAAAATTGAACGTCAGGTTTTCGTCCCATGGCACAAAGTCAAATTCAAGCACAGCAACATCGTTGGTCGCCCCCGTGGCGATGGAGGACAATTGTGGATCGGAATAGGAACTACAAGTCGTAGCCACATTCGCATTGTCAACATTGTTTGGTCCAACGGCGACAGACACGCCACCCGAAGCAATGATCAACCCCGATTCCATACCCAGATTGGTAGGCGTTGAGCCTGTCACAAATTTACCGACACTGTTGCAATTGATAACACCCGTCGAACCGTTGAATTTGGCGTTCGAGATGGTGACACCATTGTCCAACAAAATGTTTCTGATGAGCGAATCGGCTGTCCAGTTGTTCATCTGAGAAGCGTCCGTCACAATGAGCTGGGCTTGCAGATTCTCAACGCCAAACACACTCAACAACAACACAAATAGTTTAAATATTTTAATATTTTTCATCATTTTTTCTTTTAGAAAAAGCAAAATTAAAGAAAATAAACTAATTTTTAAAGGAAACAGCATTGAAAAGAGGTTATCATTTCACATTTTTTTTACTTTTGTAAAGAAAAACAGAAGGACAAAACGCTATGATTTTCTATTTCTCCGGCTGTGGAAACAGTAAACACGTGGCTGAGACCATCGCCACGCAAATGAACGATACCTTGGTTTTCATCCCCGAAGCAGTGCGTGAAAACCGTTACGATTACACCCTTTCCGAAGGCGAAAGGCTTGGCTTTGTGTTTCCCATTTACGCATGGGCTCCACCCCAACTGGTGCTTGATTTCATCAAAAAACTCCAGTTGTCCTCCAATCCTGAATACCTTTATTTCGCCTGCTCTTGTGGCGATGAGTGCGGCTACTCCGAGAAGATCTTCCGCAAGGCCATCGCCGAAAAAGGCTGGGAGTTGAAGGCATGTTTCAGCGTGATCATGCCTGAGACCTACATCGGGATGCCCGGCTTCAAGCTTGATACGGAAGAAAACGCCAGAAAAAAGATCGACGCCGCACAGATCACCATGAGCCGCAACATCCCACGATTGCTCAACCGCGAGACGTTCTCCGACATGGTCCTTGGCCGCTTCGCTTGGCTGAAAAGCTACATGATCAACGGGAGTTTCAACAAGTTTGCCACCGACGATCGGAAGTATCTCGCCAATGACAAATGCATCGGCTGCGGCAAGTGCGTGAAAGTCTGTCCTTTACAAAACATCAGCCTTGAAGACGATCGTCCGAAATGGCTCGGACACTGCACGATGTGCATGTCCTGCTACCACCATTGCCCCACCAACGCCATCCAGTACGGCAAAGGCACCGAAGGCAAGGGACAATACTATTTTGGAAAATAAAAATTGAAAACCATGAGAAATAAAACCATTCTGTTGGCCTTGTTGCTACCACTTTTTTTGAATGCACAGCGCGTAACCGATTACACCCAATTTGTAAACCCCTTCATCGGCACCCAAACTGACGAAACGGGAGCCTTGAGCGGAAGCACTTTCCCAGGAGCCACGATGCCCCAAGGCATGGTGCAACTGAGTCCCGAAACGGAACAGATGGTCACCTGGGATCCCTGTTCTGGCTATGATTACAACAAAGACGTAATCTACGGCTTCACACACACCCACCTCAGCGGCACCGGTTGCACCGATTTGATCGACGTAAGCCTGATGCCTGTCAGCGAAAAAGTGACTCCTGAACGACTCAAAGAAGCCGTTTTCGGTCAGCATTACAGCCATGAAAACGAATCTGCAAGACCGGGGTATTATCAAGTGTTTTTGCAGGAAAGCGGTGTGAACGTGGAAGTTTCGGCCACCGTTAGGACTGGAATCACCAAATACACCTTCCCCGCCGGGAAGCCACAGACGGTGGTGTTGGACTTGGATCGCGGTACCTATCGCGGCGACGCCTATTACTCAGGCCGCCGTTACTACGACATCATCCAAGCCCAAATTCGCATTGTTGATGACCACACCATTGAAGGTTATCGCGTCGTCTGCGGTTGGGCCAAGCTGCGCAAGATTTATTTTCGCGCCGAGTTTTCAAGACCTTTCAGCCAGCATCTGTTGATGAACGGAGGCCTCAACGTGGGCAACAGCGATGTAGTGAATGGCCGCACACTGCGTGCTGCGCTTAGTTTCGACCCTTTAGAAGGACAAGAGCTGATGGTTAAGGTTGCCATTTCGCCCGTCGACAGCAAAGGTCCTCGCAAAAACATGAAGGCAGAAGCCACCAGTTGGCGTTTCGATGATTATGTCCAAGCCGCTCATGATGTTTGGCAACGGGAGCTCAGCCGTATCGACGTGGAAGGCACCGACGAACAGAAGACCATCTTCTACACCGGCCTCTACCACGTGCTGATGCAGCCCAACACCATGAGCGATGTGGACGGCCGCTATATGACCACAAATTTTGAAATCAAGATGGTACCTGCAGGACAGACCTACCATTCCACCTTCAGCCTGTGGGACACCTTCCGCGCCGCCCATCCGCTCTACACTTTGATTGCACCCGACATCGCCGCACAGTTTGTGAGAGACATGATATTGCATCACAAGACCTACGGTTACTTGCCCATTTGGGATCTCTGGGGACAGGATAACTACTGCATGATCGGCAACCACGCCATCCCCGTTTTGGCGGACGCCATCATGGCCGAGCTACCTGGCATCGATGTGGAGGAGGCCTACCAAGCCATGGTTGAAAGCAGCACCCGCAGCCATTACAACTCGCCTTTCGAGATCTGGGAGCAGTACGGCTACCTGCCGCAAACTTTGCAGGACGAGAGCGTCAGCATCACCATGGAACAGAGTTTCGACGATGCCTGCGTGGCGTTGGTAGCCAAAAAGCTTGGCAAGACCGAAGATTACGAGCGCTTCTATCGTCGTAGCATGTTCTACAAGAATCTCTTCGATCCCGAAACAGGCTTCTTCCGTCCGAAGGACGAGCACGGCAACTGGATGGATGGCTTTGACCCGCTCAGCTATGAGCAACCTTGCTTTGTGGAAGGAAACGCCTGGCAGTATATGTGGTTTGTGCCTCAGGATCCTCAAGGCCTGATCGATCTTTTCGGAAGCAAAAAAGCCTTCTTGAAGAAACTCGACGAGAACTTCAGCCTGACAGCCACTTCAGGCGAGGTCAACGGCAACGCCAGCGGCTTCATCGGGCAATATGCCCACGGCAACGAGCCCAGCCATCACACGGTGTACCTCTATAACTTCGCTGGCAAACCTGAACGCACCCAAGAACTGGTGGAACAAGTGCGCTCTGAGTTCTATCGTGCTACGCCTTGCGGGTATGCTGGCAATGACGACTGCGGTCAGATGTCGGCTTGGTACATCTTCTCGGCCCTGGGCTTCTATCCCTTCCATGCCGGCTCAGCGGAATATGTGATCGGCACGCCGCTCTTCACCAAAGCCACTTTGCATTTGCAAAACGGCAAGGACTTCGTGATTTCAGCACCCAACAAGACGGCGAAAAAAATCCATGTCAAGAGCGTGAAGCTCAATGGCAAGCCGCTGAAAGACTGGACGATCACCAACCAGCAGATCATGGCTGGCGGCACTTTGGAATTCATCATGAAATAACATACAACAATGACAACCAAACAAAACACTGGGTATTTGAATAGCACCAAAAAGTGGATCCTGCTGGTGGTGACGCTGGTGGCGACCGTCGTTTTATGGGTGTTGCCCACTTCATCATTTCATATTGACGGCCTGACCGTCATGCAGCAGCGCACCATGGCCATCTTCGTCTTTGCCGCCATGATGTGGCTTTTCGAGGTCATCCCTGCCTGGGCCACCTCGGTCACCACCATTGTGGCTTTGCTCTTTGCTGTTTCTGACAAAGGTTTTGTAACGGAGGGGCATGGCGTGGCCGTGAGTTCACGTGAGATCATGGCATCGTTTGCCGACCCAGTCATCATGCTGTTTTTTGGCGGCTTTGTGTTGGCCATCGCCGCCAGCAAAGTGGGCCTCGACGCCTATCTGGCCCGTACCTTGCTCCGCATCTTCGGCAGCAAGCCCAAGTTTGTGCTGCTTGGTCTGTTGCTGGTCCCCGGCATCTTCTCAATGTTCATGTCGAACACTGCCACTGCGGCCATGATGTTGGCCTTTATGGCACCCGTGCTCAAGACCCTGCCGAAAAACAGCGCCGCTCCTGCTGCATTGACGCTCGCCATCCCCATCGCGGCCAACTTCGGCGGCTTGGGAACGCCGATCGGCACACCACCCAACGCCATTGCGCTAGGACAGCTGGCCAAGGTCGGCATCAACATCAGCTTCGGCTCCTGGGTGATCCACATGGTGCCTTTCGTGCTGCTGCTCCTCATCATCGCCTGGATCGTGCTGATGGTGCTGTTTCCCATCAAGATGGACAAGCTTGAGATCAACATCGAGGCTACTGACAAATTCAGCCGCGATTTCTGGATCGTCGCCATCACCTTCCCCGTCACCATCCTGCTGTGGGTGACCGAAGGCTGGACGCATTTCGACTCGAACATCATCGCCTTAGTGCCCTTTGCGGTGTTTGCCATCACGGGGGTATTTAGGGAAGAGGATTTTGGCAAGATTGAATGGCACATCCTATGGATGGTTGCCGGCGGTTTCGCCTTGGGCACCTGCCTCAACGAGACTGGTCTAGCCAACTCGATCATCAACGCCATCCCGTTCACCCATTGGCAAGCCATCTTTGTAATCTTGGGTGCAGGCCTGATCATGTATCTGCTCTCCACCTTCATCTCCAACTCATCGGCAGCCAGCCTGTTGATGCCGGTTTTGGCCGTCGTCTCCACCGCCATCAAAGGCGAGCTGACAGCCCTGGGTGGTGCCGCTTCGCTGATCCTCTACGTGGCCATCTGCTGCTCCTTAGCGATGACCTTGCCGATCTCCACGCCGCCTAACGCCATCGCCAGCTCCACTGGACTTGTCAAGACCAGCGACATGGTCAAGGTCGGCTTGATCCTTGGCATCATCGGCGGTGTATTGGGTTATGTGTTGATCAGGGTTTTCCCGTTTTAGGATCGGCATCTGCGATTTTCACTTGATAAAGCGCTTGCCTATGGTTGTTGCCCGT
>JAGCPG010000057.1 GCA_017645245.1 Bacteroidales bacterium | reverse complement strand
AAGTTGAAGACGCCTTCATCGTCCCAACCGTGCTCATCATCACCGATAAGCAGACGCTTCGGGTCGGTCGAAAGGGTGGTCTTGCCGGTACCGCTCAAGCCGAAGAAGATGGCGGTGTTCTCGCCCTTCATGTCGGTGTTGGCGGAGCAGTGCATGGCGGCGATGCCTTGCAGGGGTAGGTAGTAGTTCATCATTGAGAACATGCCTTTCTTCATCTCGCCACCGTACCAGGTGTTCAGAATCACCTGTTCGCGGCTGCTGACGTTGAAGGCCACGCAGGTGTCGCTGTTGAGGCCGAGTTCCTTGTAGTTGTCGACCTTGGCCTTCGAGGCGGTGTAAACGGTGAAGTTGGGCTTGAAATTAGCCAATTCCTCAGCTGTAGGCTTGATGAACATATTCAACACGAAGTGTGCCTGCCAAGCCACCTCCATGATGAAGCGGACGGCCATGCGGGTGTCCTTGTTGGCACCGCAGAAAGCGTCAACTACATAGAGGTTCTTGCCGGAGAGCTGTTTCTTGGCGAGGTCTTTCACCTTGCCCCAAACTTCTTCGCTCATCGGGTGGTTGTCGTTCTTGTAGCCCTCAGTGGTCCACCACACGGTGTCCTTCGACTTGGCGTCCATCACGATGTATTTGTCCTTGGGTGAGCGGCCGGTGTAGATGCCGGTCATCACATTGACGGAATCGAGTTCGGTCAAAACGCCCTTGTCGTAGCCGGTCAGGGCGGGGTCCATCTCGTCCTTGAAGAGCTGCTCGTAGCTCGGGTTATAGTAAATGTCCTTCACACCGGTGATGCCGTAAGCGGCCAACGCGGCTTTGATTTCTTCGATGTTCTTTGCCATAGTTCTTAGTTTGAGTGAATGATAGGGCAAAGATAGGAAAATTTCTTAATTTTGCGGTCCAAATTTAATAAAATAAAAATATGAGAAGATTTTTCCTGCCATTGGTGATGGCGTTGATGATTTCCGCTCCCTTTGGAGCAAAGGCCCAACAAGGTGTTCAAAACTACGTTTCCGCTTCGGGTTACGTCATTTTCAACGCTCCTTTTTATAATACGGGTACCGACGGGTATGCCTTTGATTTCGAGAACGATTACGTTGAAGGCCGCTTGGTCGATTGGAAAGCCATCGATGCCGACGGCGACACCTACAACTGGCTGGTTTCGCCCACCGGCGCAGGCTATGGCCACAATGGCTCCGATGGCGTGATGATGTCGTATTCCTACAGCAATTATTCGGGAGCACTCAACCCCAACAATTATCTTGTTTCTCCTAAACTGACGATTACGGCCAACAACCATTACGTGACTTTCTATGGGGCAGCCCTCGACGAGGACTATCCCGCTGACCACTTCGGATTGGCGGTTTCCACAACGGGAACCAATCCTGCCGATTTCACCATGCTTCAGGAATGGACGATGACGGCCAAACAGGGCGGTTGGCACGAATACTCCGTTGATCTGAACAGCTATGTCGGACAGGAGGTTTACATCGCCATCCGCCATTTCAATTGCCCCGACAATTTCTGCCTCTGCGTGGATGACGTTTTCGTTGGTCCTCAAACCAAGGATCCGCTGGTCGCTTGCAGCATCGCCCTCGATGGCACCACGGTGGCCAACAACGTCACGGGAACCCAATATCTGCTCAACACTGACGGCTTTGCAAATAACTCCTCGCATAACACCACCATCACGGCAACCTATCAGTCAGGAGCCACTTTGACCAAGTCGACGGCTTGGACGTTTCGCTCTGCCGACAACTTCCAAGGCTCGCCCATAGGCCTTCAGGCCACTAGCGACGGCTCAACGGTCGAGCTTACTTGGGAGCTCCCGATGATGACTTCGTCATACGCCGTGGATGAAATTTTCTATGATTTTGCCGATGGCTCGCTTTCCGATCTTACCTTGATCGATGCCAACAACGACGGCTATAATTTCAGGATTTATGACTTCGGCGGTTACGGCAGCGGCAAATGCATCAAGTCTGATTCATGGCTGGCTGGTAACATCGGCAATTTGAATCCCGACAACTACGTGGTTCTGCCTCGAGTTACCGCGACCTCGAACACCGTGTTCTCGTTCATGGCTGTGGATAGCGACATGCCTGGCATCGCCCCTGATCCGGAGCATTTCGGCGTGGCCGTTTCCACCAATGGCAACACCAATCCTTCCGATTTCACCATGGTTCAGGAATGGAACAGCACGGGTACCTACACGGAATATACCGTTGATCTTTCGGCTTACGCCGGACAGCAGATCTATGTGGCCATCCGCCATTTCAACACCACGGGTGAGTGCTATTACCTTTATGTCGATGACATCAGGATCACTGGCGTTGAAGCGCAGATCACGCGTCCAGCAAAAGGAGCCCTCGTGTATGCCAACGGAGAACTGATCGCTATGCTGAATCATGGCGAGACGAGCTTTACCCACATGGTCAACCGGTATTCGGCTGAGTATTGCATTCGTGTGATCCAAGAAGGCAGCAAGACCGATGGCACCTACTATGCGCTGGCCGCTCCACAATGCGCCAATGCCGAGATCGACTGCATCGCTCCCGAAAACCTCTCAGCCAGCTATGACGGCCAAAAGGTGACCCTCTCATGGGAACGCAACTTCTTCATTGATTTCGAGGATGATCCCCAAGGCTGGTCTTTCCTCGACGTTGACGGCGACGGCTTTGGCTTTGGTGTCTACGCCGCAGGTGGCATGGATCCCAACGGCAGCGTGAACACAGCGGGAACCAACGCTTCGTTGGCTTCGTTCTCCTACATCAACGGGTATGGTGATCTGCATCCCGACAACTATGCTTTCATGCCTTTGATCAAGGTCCTTCCTGGCGCTCGCATGGAGTTCTTTGCCGCTGGTTTCGATCTGAATTATCCTGCTGAGACCTTTGGCGTGGCGGTGGCATCGGCTGATGGCATGGACATCAGCACCATTGCACAATGGACCTCACAGTATCCTTACATTCGATACACCGTCGATCTGTCAGCCTACGCTGGACAGTCGATTTATTTGGGATTCCGCCATTTCTCCGCTACCGCGGCCTACGCCGTGGTGATCGACAACATCACGGTGACTAACGCAGTCTGGGCTGGTACGGCCAGCGAGACGGCACGTTACAACGTCTATCGCTCGTTCGATGGCGTTGATTATTCCTATATCGGCTGGGCCGACGGCAATGTCACCAGCTATGTCGATAATGACATTCAGAATGTCGACCAATTCTATAAGGTGACCGCGGTCAACACCATTCCTGGCGATGCGACTTGCGAATCTGCTTTCGCCATGGCCGCCGACGGTATCCACGATTATGTCTATGCCCAGACCCTGAACGTGAATGAGATGGATCAGAAGGTCAGCGTTTATCCCAATCCGACCAATGGTATTCTGAACATCAAGGCGGATGGCATGAAACGCATTGTGGTGATGAATACGCTCGGGCAGGTGGTTTACGATGCTCCAGCTGACACTGAGGCCATTTTGCTTGATCTCAGCCAGTACGGTGCAGGCATGTATGTGATCCGCATCGATATGGAGCTCGGTACGGTGATCAAGAAGGTTTCGGTGACGAAATAATCAGAATACCTTTCTATAAACGTGACATTCAGGTGTTTCCTGCCGAAGATCCAGATAATCCTGGTGGTAGTCTTCGGCAGGGAAGAAGGTCATGGCCTCCCTGATTTGGGTTGAAGGATGATACCCCATCTTTATCAATTCTCCAAAAACAGTGATAGCTGTATCGCGTTCAATGGTGTTATTGAACCATATAGCTGAAAGGTATTGTGTTCCAATATCTATACCTTGACCATCCACTTGTTCGAAATCGTGTATTTCAAAGAAATACTTGACCAAGGCTTCGTATGAAACCACCTCGGGATCGTATTCCACCCTGATGGTTTCCAGATGTCCCGTGGTGCCTGTTTTTACCGCTTTGTAACTCGGGTTTTCAAGGTCTCCGCCCATGAATCCGACCTTCGTGCTCAAAACTCCCTTTAGGCGTTTGAAGTAATACTCCACACCCCAGAAGCATCCGGCTGAAAAATATGCTGTTGACAATCCTTTCATTGTT
>JAGCPG010000056.1 GCA_017645245.1 Bacteroidales bacterium | reverse complement strand
TCATCGCTCTTGTCGGTAAGGCCGTCAGCAGGAGTCTTTTCCACCAAATCGATAGGCAAACCGAGTTCCTTGCCGATGGCTTTCACTTCCTGCACGGTGAGGCCTCCCAAGGGGGAGAAATCGCCGGCTGCATCACCATAACGGGTGCTGTAGCCCACCCAGTCCTCCGAGAGGTTGCAGGTGTTGGCCACACGGCCGTTCATCGACTGCGAAATGGCATAAAGCGTGGTCATGCGGAGACGCGGAGGCATGTTGATGACGGTTTGCCTGCTGACTTCCGTGTTCTGGGTTTTCAATCCTTCTTCCACAGCCCCCATCAAGGCATTGTAGGCAACAAAGATATTGATATTGAAATAACGGATGCCGAGGTGATTGATGAGCTTCATGCTGTCGGAGATGTCCTTCTGCACGCCGTTGGGCATGGTCACGCCAATGACGCGATCCTTGCCGAGGGCTTCCACACAGAGGCCAGCTACCACACTGCTGTCCTTGCCACCGGAGATGCCGATGACGGCATTGCAGCCAGGGCCGTTCTGCTCAAACCAATCCCTAATCCATTGGACCACTTGGTCCTTCACTTCTTTTGCGTTGAATGTCTTCATTTCCAAAATCAATTAACATAATTCGCAAAGATAGCAAACATTTGTGATTCTCATCAAAAAAGATCAATTTTCAACTTTAAAAAAACCATCTATCCTATCACCCATCGATATGCTGCAACCGAAAAACCTCCTTCTGTTGCTCAATCTCTTTGCGCAATTCTTCTTCCGAGGGCATATACAGCATGTATTTCGCCTGAAACAGATGCTCATTGTCGTGTAGCACTGAGTACCATTCACGGGCTTCTTTATTGTCAACCCGAAGCAATGAGCGATAATGCGACCATGTCAGTGAAAGAGATTTTAGACGCGTTGTGTCTAAAATCTTTGGAAACAACCTCGAAAACTGAAGGAACTTGTATAAGTTACTGGCATCAAACATTGTCAAAGCTACCATTACATTTAAAGAAAGAGCGTTCAAAGTTGTCATTAATTGGTCTCATCTTGCCCACTCTACAACATGGAGGAATAACGATTGTTTTCCCTTTCAATGTAAATGGGTCTATCGCAAATGCCCGAACACAAAGAACGAATAAACCAAAAAGCAAAACTATTTTTCGCATAACGGGAAACTATTACTTCCTGTTTTCCTCAACCCACTTGCGGGCGTTCACAAAGGCCTCAATCCATGGGCTGACCTCGTCGTTCTTGCGGTTGTCCGGGTAATGGGCCCACTGCCAAGGCAGGAAGGCGCGCTCCAGGTGAGGCATCATGGCCAGATGACGGCCGTTGTTCGAGCAGATGCCCGCCACCGACCAATCGCTGCCGTTGGGGTTGCCAGGATATTTCTCTTGACCGTAGGTCATCACGATCTTATACTTGTCGCGGTAATACGGGAAGTAGAACTTGCCTTCGCCGTGAGCCACCCACACACCGAGACGGCGGCCAGAGAGCGACTTCAGCATCACGCTCTCGTTTTGGGAGATCTCCACGTTCAGGAAAGCGGACTCGAACTTGTGCGAGTCGTTGTGTTTCATCACGGGACGTTCTTCATGGTCGGGATAGATCAAGCCGAGTTCCATCATCAGCTGGCAGCCGTTGCACACGCCGAGACTCAATGTGTCCTCGCGGGCGTAGAAGTCATCCAAGGCTTTCTTGGCTTTCTCGTTGTAGAGGAAAGCGCCAGCCCAGCCCTTGGCCGAGCCCAGCACGTCGGAGTTGGAGAAGCCGCCCACAAACACGATCATGTTGACGTCCTTCAGATCCTCACGACCCGTAGCCAAGTCGGTCATGGTGACATCCTTCACATCGAAGCCGGCGAGATACAGGGCGTATGCCATCTCACGGTCGCACTGGCAGCCCTTCTCACGGATGATGGCGGCCTGGATGCCCGATTTCTTGCGGCGTTTCATGCTGATACCGAGATCCTTGGCCTTGCCAGTAAAGCCACGGCCAAAGCTATAGTGCAGGTATTGTTCCTTGTAGTTTTCAAAACGTTCCTTGGCCTTGCGCTCACCGCTCTGCTTGCGGTCGAGCAGGTAGGACGACTTGAACCATACGTCGCGCAACGCGTCGATCTCAAAGAGATGATCGTGACCGTCGTGACGGATGGTTAAGCGGCGTTTTTGACAAGGCTTGCCGATGACCTTGAAGCTGACACCCAGCTCGCGGAGCATCTTCTTGGCGGCGCCGTCGTTGGCTACTTGGATGACCACCGAAGGCTTCTCGCAGAACAGCACCGACACCAGATCCAACTTGTCGAAATCCTTCAGGTTGATGTCCATGCCGTATTCGGTATTGGCGAAGTTCATCTCCAACAAAGTGGTAATCAGACCGCCAGCGGAAATATCATGTCCAGCCAAGATCAGGTTTGATTCGATGAGCTTCTGAATGGCGTTGAACGCCTTCTTGAAATAAGCCGGACTCTTCACATCCGGTGCCTTTTGTCCAATGGCGTTGATGGCTTGGGCGAAGCTGCTGCCGCCCAACTCGAAGCCGTCCTTGGAGAAGTCGATGTAAAGCAATTCCGTGTTGAGGTTGCCCTTCATCACCGGCTGCACGGTCTGGCGGATGTTGCTCACCTCGCCTGCGGCGGAAACGATGACGGTGCCGGGAGCCACCACCTTGTTGCCATCGGGATATTTCTGAGTCATGGAGAGGGAGTCCTTGCCCGTCGGCACGTTGATGCCCAAGGCGACGCAATAGTCGCTCAAGGCCTTCACTGCCTGATAGAGCCTTGCCGTCTCGCCTTCCTGCTTGGCAGGCCACATCCAGTTGGCGCTCAAGGAGACGCCCTTGAGATTGTCCTCGATGGGTGCCCAAACCAGGTTGGTCAAGGCTTCGGAGACAGAGAGTCTTGAACCCGCTGCAGGATTGATCAAGGCTGGGATGGAGGCATGACCGAGTGCCGTGGCGATGCCACGAACTCCCTTGTAATCCAAAGCGCTAATGCCGAGGTTGCTCAACGGCAACTGGATCTCGCCGACGCATTGCTGCTGGGCCACACGACCCGTCACGGAGCGGTCGACCTTGTTGGTCAACCAGTCCTTGCAGGCCACAGCCTCGAGTTGCAGCACTTTCTCCAGATATTTGTGGAAATCGCGTTTGGTATAGCTGATCTTCTTGAAATGATAAGGCTTTGAGGTATCGTGAAGCACGGTCTTGGGCGCGCTGCCAAAGAAGTCTGACAAAGCCAAGTCAATCGGCGCCGTACCGTTCTTACGGACGAAACGCAAACGCTCGTCGCCAGTCACCTCGCCCACTTCGTAGTACGGAGCGCGTTCACGCTCGGCGGTCTTGCGGATCAGCTCAAGATCTTTCTTACGCACCAACAAACCCATGCGCTCTTGCGACTCGTTGCCGATAATCTCTTTGTCGGAAAGCGTCGGGTCACCCACAGGCAGGTTGTCGACATACACCACACCTCCGGCGTCTTCGATCAGCTCGGAGAGGCAGTTAAGGTGGCCGCCGGCGCCATGGTCATGGATGCTACGGATGGGGTTCTTGCCCATCTCGGCCATCGCACGGATCACATTGCTGACACGCTTCTGCATCTCGGGATTGGCACGCTGCACAGCATTGAGCTCGATGGCGTTGCTGTATTGGCCTGTGTCCACGCTCGACACGGCGCCGCCGCCCATACCGATGCGATAGTTGTCGCCGCCCAGCACCACGATGATGTCGCCGGGTTCATGTTTCAGCTTCTTGGCATCTTCTTTCTTGGCGAAGCCAATGCCACCCGCAAGCATGATCACCTTGTCGTAGCCTAGGGTCTGCTGTTCCTGGTGTTCAAAAGTCAGCAAGCTGCCGTTGATCAAGGGTTGACCGAACTTGTTGCCAAAGTCGGAAGCACCGTTGGAGGCCTTGATCAGGATCTCCTCGGGGGTCTGGTACAGCCACTTGCGCGGCTTGGCGCTTTGCTCCCAGTCACGGTCGCTTTCAGTACGCGGATAGGAGGTCATGTAAACGGCCGTACCTGCCAGCGGCAAGCTGCCCTGACCGCCAGCCAGACGGTCGCGGATCTCACCGCCCGTACCCGTAGCAGCGCCATTGAACGGCTCCACAGTGGTCGGGAAGTTGTGCGTCTCGGCCTTCAGCGAGATGATGGTGTCAATATCCTTGATCTGGAAATAATCGGGCTCAAACTGGCCTTTGGGAGCGAACTGCTCCACCTTGGGACCCAAGATGAAAGCAACATTGTCCTTGTAGGCCGACACCAGCTTGTTCGGGTTCTCCTTTGAGGTCTTCTTGATCAAGGCGAACAGCGAGCTACCCATCTTCTTCCCGTCGATGATGAAGGTGCCGTTGAAGATCTTGTGCCTGCAGTGCTCCGAGTTGACTTGCGCGAAGCCGTACACCTCGCTGTCGGTCAGCTTGCGGCCGATCTTCTCGGAAATGCCTTTCAGGTAATCCACTTCCTCTTGGCTCAGCGCCAAGCCTTCCTTCACGTTATAACTCTCGATGTCATCAATGTATTTCAACGGCTCCGGCTTGCGTTTCACCGTGAACACCTTTTGGTCCAGATTGCAGTACATGGCCTGAAGCATCGGGTCGAACGGAGCGTCTTTCGACTCCACCTGATGGAACTCCTCAATGCGTACAATGCCTTCCACGCCCATGTTCTGGGCAATCTCCACGGCATTGGTGCTCCACGGCGTGATCATCTCACGACGGGGACCGATGAAAAAGCCTTTTACTGACTTTGTCTTGACAAGAGTGGCTTTACCAAAAAGCCACGACAAACGGGAAAGATGTTCGGAGGAAAGCTCTGATACAGCGTCAACAGCAATAACACGTTGATTTCCAGACTGGAAGAAGCATATCATATTCGCAGAATTTTGCAATTATATATGCTCGCAAAATTAGTTATTATTTTTAATTAACCAACAATTTCCTGGTCTTAATCAAACGATTTCCATCTTGGTATTGAATCAAGTAACAACCTTGATGCAATTTCTCCTTTAAAAGAGATTCTATTTCGTCTTCGCTATCGATACCAGTTTGCAACAAAATTCGACCGATCAAATCATAAACCACCACACGATTCGCTTTCAAGTCATTCGGCAAAAAATGGTCGACCACGCCCCAGGAGGGATCCCAGATCATATCGGCATATTCGGGATGATCCACAAAGGGATTCCTATTATGCTGATAGTCATTGTAGATGGCGTTGTTACGATCGATTTCCTTTTGGCTTACTGGGTCAGCGGCGTTCCAGCGAAGCAACATGGTGATCGCCCACGGCTTGATCACTGATTTGGTGGTCATGTCGCTGTTGCTCCAGCCTGAATCTTCGCTATAATAGCGCACGCTCATGTACATGATGGCTCGGGCAAAGTCACCCTTGTATTCGTCAATGGGCTCAAACACGGTGCCATTGTAGCCAGGGGTCTTGCAAGAGCCCAACTTTGATCCGTTTTGCGAAGTCCAAGAAGCTGATTGCACCTCACCAAAGGGATAGTTACCCCTTTTGTTGTTGACATAGCCGTCGGTTGCAAAGATGTGATGCATATCGGTGCGGGGCGTGCTCTGATCGCTGAACCAGCTCGAAGGCCATGAGTGTTCGCGGTTATAGCAGTCGCCTTCACCATTGTAGCTACCGCATTGATCCTGACCAAGATAATAGGTATAAGGCGGGTTGCCATTAGGACGGTCGGAATACATGTCCCACACCACGCCATTGCCTTTGTTGTCGGTACTCCAGAAGGCATTCCAAATCTGGCTATAGGAGATGGAACTATGCCCCTTGATAATATTATGCAAAGCCACTTTCAGCTGGTCGCCCGTCAGGCCGTTGGCGGAATTGTAGTAATTCGCTGGAGGCTGGGCCATGACCGTAACAGCCAGCGTAAAAGCAAAAGCAAATAACAATAAACGTTTCATTTTCATCAGATTAAGTCAGTAAACAAATAAAGGACGGCCACTAGCATCAGGAATACGGCACCCGAAAACTCAATGAAGCTGGAGGCGCGCATCAATTCCGGCGAGAATTCCTTCCGGACAGCGTTCAAGGCCCAAAGGAATCCAGCGATGCCGACAACCAGAAAAAACCAATGCCCAAAAGGCAAGAAGCCATCACCACAAAGGCCCAACATGAAAGTGTTCGTGGCAGCAAAAACACCTAAAAGCAACAATCCTCCAAAAGAGGTAAAAGAGAACAGGTATTTCGCTTTCAGCACTTTCATGGAATGGACAATCATCTTGACAGCCACAATCAGCATGACTGCAAAAACAAAATAAGGCAGAATATCGCCGTACATCGGGGCAATCCATCTTCCGCACAAGTAACCCAAGAAGGCCATCAAGGCCTCCGTGGCACCAAAAACCAAAGCCGCAAGCAACTGCCGAGGAAACGTGCTTTGACTTTTGGGCTCCAAACCCAAAGCAACGGTCACCACGGGAGTGGTCAACGACAAAACGTAAATGATTCCGATGATAATTGCTGAAGTAGTCATATTAATGGCAAAGGGATTGGCCGACTGGCCAATCCCTTGTTTTGTTTAGCCCAATCTCTTGAATTGGCAGGTGAAGTGGCGCATCAGCTCAGCTTCCCAAGTGATCTCAAGACCGCGCTTGATCTCATGGCGACGGTCGTAAACGTTCTTCAGGGCAGCAGCAATCACGTCCATGTGGTTGTTGGTGTACACACGGCGCGGGATGCACAGACGCACGAAGTCGTTGCCACCGAAGCGGTTCTCACGGGTGACCGGGTCGCGGTCGGCCAGCACGTAGCCGATCTCGCAGGCACGGATGCCGGCTTCGAGATACAGTTCGCAGGTCAGGGTCTGAGCCGGGAACTCTTCCTTCGGGATCTGATCCAACACCTTATCGGCATCAACGAAGATAGCGTGACCACCGGCAGGACGCTGGTAAGGAATGCCATATTCATCGAGCTTGGCAGCAAGATAATGCACTTGCTTGATACGGGTTTCAACCATGTCGAATTCGATGTTCTCTTTCAGACCGACGGCCAGCGCATCCATGTCGCGGCCGTTCATGCCACCGTAGGTGAGGAAGCCCTCAAACGGAATGCAGAACAGCTTGGCGCCTTCGTACCATTCCTTTTTGTTGGTAGCGATGAAGCCGCCCATGTTGACGAGAGCGTCTTTCTTGGCTGACATGGTCATAGCATCAGCGTAGGAGTACATCTCCTTGGCAATCTCACGGAGGGTCTTGTTTTCATAACCCTTTTCACGGGTCTTGATGAAGTAGCAGTTCTCAATGAAGCGGGCGCTATCCACGATCACCGGCACGCCATATTTGTGGCAGAGGGCGCAGGTCTCGCGGACGTTCTGCATGCTCACAGGCTGACCGCCAACGGTGTTGTTGGTGACGGTGAGTACCATGAACGGCACGTTGCCCTTGTTCTCAACGAGCACCTTCTCGAGTTTTTCGAGGCTGACGTTGCCCTTGAAGGGGACTTCAAGCTGGGTGTCGTACGCCTCAGGCACAGTGACGTCGATGGCGAAAGCCTTGCGGCTCTCGATGTGACCCTTGGTAGTATCGAAGTGGGCATTGCCAGGGATGACCATACCGGGCTTCACGAGGTAGCTGAACAGCACGTTCTCAGCTGCGCGGCCTTGGTGGGTGGGGATGACATACTCGAAACCGGTAAGTTCGGTGATGGTGTCCTTCATGTGATAGAAGGAACGGGCGCCGCCGTAGCTCTCGTCGCCCATCATCATGGCGCTCCACTGACGGTCGCTCATGGCGCCGGTGCCGGAGTCGGTCAGCAGGTCGATGTAGACATAATCGCTCTTCAGCATGAAGATGTTGTTATGGGCTTCTTCGAGCCACTTTTCACGTTGTTCTCTTGTGGATTTCTTAATGGGTTCAACCATCTTGATTTTCCACGCTTCTGCAAATGGTAATTCCATAATTTATAGTTTTAAAGATTAAAATTTTAAAGATTTAAAGATTTTCTTATTTGGGGAAAACCTTATAAAAAGCCATCATTTCCAAGCGGGAGCTCAGAAACGGTCACGTTCTTTGACGTTGAGGTAAATCGCTTTGGCGATGGTCTTCAGCATGAAGAATACTTTCAAAAAACGGTCAAAGATACGAAATTTTTCGGAATATCAAGAAGTTTTTTCTTTTTATAGCGCCCTAAGGGGCGCCTTCTTTATGTACTTTTCCCTTGATGGAAAAGTAACAAAAAAAAGAACCACTAAACCGTTTTCTTTCCTATCTTTGAAAGTCCAAATCATCAAACAGAATTATCATTATGTTCAAATTCAAATCATTACTCTTAGCCGGTCTCCTGCTCATCGGCCTCAATGTGAAGGCCCAGGAAGACCATGAGATGTACGTCGGAGCTTGCTGCACCAGTATCATGGTGGGCAAAAACGCCACCACCGACGGCTCCGTCATCACCTCGCACACCTGCGACGGCCGCTACCGCACTTGGATGCGTTGGGAACCCGCAGCAGATCATGAGAAAGGCGAGATGCACCAAGTGTACAAAGGCACCATGCACACCGAAGATCCTTTCGACAACCGCGGTCCCAAGCTGGCCGGCGAAATCCCTCAGGTGGAGCACACCTATGCCTACCTCAACACGGCTTACCCCTGCCTCAACGAGAAGCAACTGGCCATTGGCGAGACGACCTTCTCGGGTCCCGACACCCTTGTAAATAAGGATGGCATGTTCATGATCGAAGAGCTGGAGCGCGTGGCCCTGATGCGCTGCGACAACGCCCGCGACGCCATACAACTCATCGGCAAGCTGGTAAAAGAATATGGTTACGGCGACGGCGGCGAGTGCATTACCATCGCCGACAAGAACGAGGTCTGGCAAATGGAGATCCTCGGTGAAGGTCCCGACAAAATCGGCGGCGTGTGGGCGGCCAAGCGTATCCCTGACGACGAGGTGGGCGTCAGCGCCAACATCGCCCGCATCGGCAAGCTTGAGCGCAAGAGCAAGGACTTCTACTGTTCCGACAACTGCGAGAAGGTAGCCAAGAAATACGGCCTCTGGGACGGCCAAGGCGACTTCATCTTCTGGAAGGCCTTCCGCGCCGAATACGGCGGCGGCAAGAATTATAGCGACCGAGAGTTCTTCATCCTCAGCCAGTTGGCCCCCTCGCTCAACCTCAACCGCGACATGCCGGAACTGCCCTTCTCGGTGAAACCCGACGAGAACGTCGACGTCCAGAAGGTGATGGAACTCTTCCGCAGCACCTACGAAGGCACCGACATGGACATGACCCGCAACATCAAGATGGTGACCAAGAAACGCCAGGATGATGGCAGCGTCAAAGAAGACACCGTCATCAGCCCCATCGCCAATCCCTGGATGACCGGCACTTTGCAGAGCACCTTGAACTTCCTAGCCCCTGAGACCGTGAAGTTCCAACGCACCGTTGCCGTGGCCTGGAGCAGCTATCATCACATCATCCAATGCCGCAGCTGGATGCCCGACGAGATCGGCGCCATCTGCTGGATGGCCTGCGACAACCCGGGACAGAGCCCGCGTATCCCAATCTTCTCAGGCTCCACTTCATTGCCTGAGGGCTTCGACAAATGTGGTCAGCTCCGCTATCGCGAGGAAGCCTGGATTTGGCATTACCGCAGGGCCAACAAGCTCGCCACAGTGATGTGGGGCCGTACCAAGCCCGTCCTCCTTGGCAACGCCAAGCACTTCGAGGAAAAGGCTTTGGAAGAGATCCCCGTCATCGAGCAGAAAGCCCAAGCCCTCCTTGACGAAGGCAAGAAGGACGAAGCCACCCAGTTGCTCAACCGTTACACCAAGGATTTCACCTCGGCCACACGACAGACGTGGAAAGAGATGGAAAGCCAGTTCTGGTACTGGTTTGGCATGGGATTCTAATAGATAAGAGATAAAAGATAAAAGTTAACAGATAGCTCATTAAACAATTAGGGTGCGGCTAATTTAGTCGCACCCTAACTTTTATCTTTTATCTCTTATCTTTTATCTTAGTAGAACAAGACTCTGTTGTCCTCGATCTTGGCATTCTTCCTAAGAGCATTGTAAACACCGCTGTTCAACACCTTGTTGTTGAACTGTGCGGTCTTGTCTCTCAGGATGCCGCTCAGGTCGGGATTCTCGGTGGGCTCACCGATCTTCACGTTCCTGATGATGAAGGCGCTGGTGTTACCGGCGATGGGGCCGACCACTTCACCGTCCTTCATGCCGAAGATGGTACCGACGATGTCGCCTTCGATGCCGTAGTTGCTGATGGTACGGTTTTCCATGTTGACGTCGGAAATCGATGTGCTCTCAGCACCCAGTTCTTTGACCATGCGGTCGTAATCGGTGCCGCAAGCCTTCATCTTCTCAACGGCGATCTCGCCCTTCTTCTTGTTGAGGATCTGATACTTTGATTGTTCAGCGATCTTCGCCAGAGGAGCATAACCCTCAGGGATAATCTCGGTCAAAGCGGCCACAACGAACATGTCGTCGAGCTCGAAGATGGATGACACATCACCAACCTTGGTCTTGTCGTCGAATGCCCAGCGGACAATCTGGCGGGGATTCTCGATACCCGTGATCTGCATGGTGGAGACGTTCATTCTCGGCATAGTGCGCTTGGTCAAGCCTTCAGCCTCAACAGCAGCATTGAACTGATCGAGGGTGCGGTTTTCGGTGACGAACTTGTTGGCCACGGCGAACATATCCTGATAGGTCTTGGTGCTGAAGGTGAGGTCGTGCTTCAAGATAGCCAGACGAGCCTTGGGCAGCATCTCGGTCTTACCGGTCACCTTAATGACATGGAAACCGAAAGGAGTCTCAACAACACCAATTTGACCCACGGGGTTGTTCATCACAAACTCGTTGAAGGCATACACCATCATGCCATCAGTGAACCAATCCAGGTCGCCGCCCTTTTCAGCGGAACCCTTGTCAGCCGACATCTGGGTGGCCAGTTCAGCAAAGAGCTCGGGTTTCTTGGTGTTCTTCTTCAACACGGTGAGCAAGCTGTCGGCGATGGCCTGGGCTCTTTCCTTGGTGTTGATGGTATCCTCGCTGCGGAGGGCACCTTTGTAGGAGATCAGGATGTGGCTGGCTCTCAGGGAGTCGGCACGGTTCTGAAGGTCAACGATGCGAGCCAGGTTGTAGGCTTCATTGTCGAAATAAGGACCGAAAACGAAACCGGGCTGGTTGCCTTGGTCGAAGACCACGCTCTCAAGAATGGCGGGAACGTCGGAACGACCCATCCAAGTGCTGTCATAGCGCTGGTCGGAGTTGGCGTTGACGAAGCTGGCCACGTTGTCGGTGGCAATGAAGTCGGGCTTCAAGCCGGCAACGAAGTCGCGGGCATCTTGATCATCCTGTGCCGACGGCTTGATGTCGAACACCACATAATCAATGGCGCGAGCCTCGTCGGTCTCATATCTGAACTTGTTTTCCTCGTAGTACTTCTTGTTGTCCTTGTCAGTGACGGTCACCGTTGAATCGGGGATGGCTGAATAGCGCAGAGCCACGATGTCGGCGGAAGCCTTCACGTTCTTGTTGTCATAATACTTCTTGGCCAACTTGTTCGGAACAAAGTACGAAGCCTTGATCAGGTTGTCGAACTTGGTCTGGAGTCTGTTTTCCTTGATGGCGTTCTCGAAATCGATCCACTGGGTGCGGTACTCGATCGGAGCGTTGTCGAGCTGCTGCATATAACTCTCAAGCGTCTGACGGTCGAAGTTGCCGTTGGCGTCGGAGAAGTTCTGCACCACCCACTGATGGGGCTCTTCACCCATGAACTGGTCGTAGAGTTCCTCAGCGGTCACATTCATGCCAATCGCTTCATATTCCTTGGTCATGATGTGATCCTTGATCATCTGTTCCAGCGTGTTATTGTAAACGCTATAGGTCTGAGAAGAAGTAAGGTTGTTGCCATAGCTTCTCTTCATGTTTTCCAGATTCTTGTTTTTCAGGTCTTCAAAGTCCTTGTAAGGAATCTTTTCCCCATCAATGACGGCCACGTTGTACTCGCGGTGTCTTCCCGTACTCTGGAAAAGGTCTTGCAGGACGAATGCCAACAAGGCAATACCAATGATTGCGATCAACAATCCTGAACGCTTTCTGATTTTTTCAATTGCTGCCATAATGCTATTATTGCTATATAATTAATAATTTATTCAAAATTTGAGCCTGCAAATTTAGTAAAAGGATTTCAATCTACGATAAAGTTGGTGCAACTTTATTTTTTTCCGTCACTGAATCCGCTTCAACTCAAGCTCTTCCAACTTCATGTCAGTGGCCTTGAGTACCTTGATCTTGTAGTTCCCGATGACCAACTCCTCGCCCACTTCAGGGATGTTCTCATAAAAATGGAGCACCATTCCCGCCAAGGTCTCATAGTCGTCGGACACCGGCAGATCAAGCTTGTAGGTCTCATTCAGGTAGTCGATCTCGAGACGGGCGGAGAAGACGTAGGTATCCTCCTTGACCACCTTTTCGGTCTCTTCCTCCTCATCGTATTCATCCTCGATCTCACCGAAAATCTCCTCGATCACGTCTTCCATGCTGACGATTCCCGCCGTACCGCCGAACTCATCCACAACCACCGCCACGCCCTGATGCTTCTGGATGAAATGTTTCAGCAACCTGTCGGCCGTATAGGTTTCAGGGAAAAAGTCAATCGGCCTGACCAGATCGGCAGTGGTGGCGTTTTTGCCATTGGCGATAGTGTTGACCACGTCATTCAAGTGGATGTAGCCGACGATATTGTCGATATTGTCGGAATAGACCAGCAGTTTGGAGTGTTTGGTCTCTTCGAAACGGTCCTTGATGAAATGGATGTCGTCCGTGATCTTTACCGACTCGATCTCATTGCGGGGAGCCATGCACTCACGCAGCTTGACCGAGCGGAAGTCCATGGCGTTTTGGAACAGCTGGATCTCTTGCTGCACATCCTCGTCGGCTTCCTTGGGATCGGCGTACTCGGTGATGTAGTCGTCAAAGTCGACGGTGCTGATCTGGTATTGCTGCTGATCGACCTTCATGCCGAAAAACACACGGATGATCAAGGCGGCGATGCCCGAATAGATCAAAGTCAAGGGATAAAGCAGGTAATAGCATACCACGGTGGGGAATGCAAAGAACGACAAAATGGCGTTCGGGTTGATGCGAAACAGGATCTTGGGCAGGAACTCAGCCAGTACCAGCACGATCAAGGTGGAGAAGACCGATTGCAGCAACAAGATGAAGAACTCCATCTCGAGAGAGCCGGGAAGGATCCAGACCACAAAAGGCCTGAGCAGGCGTGCCACCGCGATGCCGTAGATGATGTTGGCGATGTTGTTGCCGATCAGCAGGGAGGTGATGAAATGCGACTGCCTTTTGAAGAACAGGCTGACGATCTTCGCCGAGAACTTGTTCTTCTTCAGGTCGACCTCCAGCTGCAAGCGGTTGGTGCTGTTGAAGGCAATCTCAAGTCCCGAGCACAAGGCCGAGAAGAAGAGGGTTATCGCTACGACAATCCAATCGTTCATTCCTCGTCCTCCACTTCAAATACCGCCTTGCCGTTGTAGATGGTGTATTCATCGAAGCCCTCGCCCGCCACCAGGCTGTCGCCGACAATGTCCTTGTCGGGCATGACGATACGCACCTTGGAACGCGTGTAGATCATCTTGGTGTCCTGGTACCAGAACAGTCTGTCGGAATACATGCTCTGTCCCTTTTCGTGGTTTTCGACGCTCACGTTGCCGATGGCGATCACAATTCTTTCTTCGCTACGGTTGATGCCGTAATCGGCACTGATCTCGGAAACGATTTCATGGTCGTTGTTCAAGACATTGGCATGAAAGCCTTTTGGAAATTCGAGATAGCTTGAGTCGCTTTCCATGCGGACCATCATCGGTGCGGTCAGCTCCACTTGCACGATGCCCGAATCGCTGCGGTAGTAGACGATGTCGTATGCGATAATGCCCGAAAGGGTGTCGTCGGAAGCCAGCTGTTGGATCACCGAGGTGGGGTTGCCACACGAAAACAACATCACAGCCAAAAAGGCTGTGATGTTGCTAAGGATAAACCCGGCTGGTTTATTACTTCGCGGCTCTGATGGTCGTGGTTTCATTGATCCAGCCGCCTACGGTATAGGATTGACCTTCGGCATAGTCATTGAAGAAGATGGTTTCCGTTGCGGGGAAGTGTTGCGAGTAAGATCTGATGAGATCTGAAGCGCGGTTGGCCACCGAAGAATCCAGTTGCTTGGCTTTGATGAACTTGTCAACAGCGACCCAGTAGGCTTCCTTGCCGCCGAACTTGGCGTCGGACATGGAGTTAGCGGAAGCGGCATAGGCCAGGCCGATGACGATGTAGGGCTCACCTGAAGTCGGGTCGACGGCGGCGGCTCTGCGGGCGGCATCGCGGCACTTGCTGAAGCTGTTGGTGTTCAGATAGCAGTAGGCCAGGTTTCTGTAGGCCCTGAAGACGCGGTCGTTGTTATCGGCCGAAGTGGCTTCCTCGAAGTATCTGGCGGCTTCGCCGTTCTTGCCTTCCTTGAAGAGCTTCACACCGATGTTATAGGCAGCCTCGGGGCTGGGTTCCAGTTCATAAAGCTTCATACTGGCATCGAGGAAGAGCTTCGAGTCGGTGCACTCCTTCTTATCGAGGATGGTGGTAATGCGCTTCAGCAGGACAACATCGTCAGGAGTCTCGGCCATCTTGGCGCTGAACACCTTGATCAGGTCTTCGCAAGAAGCGTAAGGCTGGAAGAGGTTGTCGAGATTGTTTTTCACACCTTTGTAGTTGTAGATGGATTTCTCGTTCTTCTCAATCTGCTTGTCGAAACTGGCGATGGCATCGGCATCACCCGATTCCTCGGCGTTGGCTCTGGCTTCAACCAACTGGGTCTCCTTTTCGGCATGCACCTTGATATTACCGTCAAGCACATCGGTAAGTTCCTGATACACATTGATGATGGTCATCTTTTCTTCCTTACCGTTGTTCACCATGTCGATGGTAGCCTTGAAGTAGGCGTCGATGAAAGCACCTTGCAGCTGTGAAGGATCGAGGGCGACGGCTTCTTTCAGCACGTTATAAGCCTCTTCATAGCGGTTCTTGTTGTAGGTGTAGATCAACAGGCCTTTTCTACCCATGATGCTGGCCACTTGCGACGCTCCCGTCTTGGGATCCGTCGGGAAGCACCTTGCTCTGGTATCCATCAGCATGCAAAGCGTGTCGATGTAGGCATCCTTGTCCTTGGGGTTCTTACGAATCAGATAATCCAGGATCTTCTCACCGTTGGTATAGGTAAGCTGGCTGGCACGGGGGCATGAGAGGAACACCTCGCGCCAAGCGGAGATCATCTCGCCGCTAACCGACTCGGGAGCGAACTTGGCAGCTTCCCATTGCTTGAAATACTCACGATAGATCGAGAGTTTGGTGACGCAATTTACGCTGTCGGCACCATACTTGGATTCCATAACATCCTGTGCGGAAGCACTGAAGGCCATTCCTAAGATAACAGCCAGGATTGCAAATCTTCTAGTTTTCATCTCTTCAGTATTTTTATGGTTTAACTTTTCTATTTATACATTCTCTTGACGAACCAGCGCTCATAGATGGAGACGCCTATGGTCAGATTGACATATCTTTCTTGGATAAGGTTTGCAGATTTCGTGCCACATTTTCCAACCTCCAATCCCACATTGACTTTCGACATGGTCTTTGGCACAGGCAACGTCAATCCGAGAGTCATACCTAATTTATTAATAGGTGTTTCATTGATCTTCAGGAAGGTCTGTTCGTAGAAGCCCCCTAAACGGTAAGAAACCCTGGTCCAATAGCCTGATAGTGAGGTGGATGTGGGCATAAACTCACCGCCGACAGCCACGCTCCACGAGTCACGCAGGCCTTCGTTGACGCCGTTTCGGGCAAAAGCGCTCCACTGCGACCAGTTGAAGTCGGCACCGAGAGTCCAGCGGTTGTTTTTACTCAGCGAAAAACCCACACCGATGCCATGGGGCATGGTGAATTTGGCATTGTCATCGGTATTGTAGGCGATGGTGTCAATCAAATATTCGGTGGTGGTTGTCGCATCGTCGCCCACTTCGATGGAGCGGATATAGATGGTTTGGGTACCCCTGAGGTTGATCTTCTGATTGTAAGTGGCGCCCACCGACAAGGTAAGGCCATTGTCAAGACCGGTATGGAACAACACACCGTAGTCGAACAGGAAGGAGCGGACCATCATGTCGCGACTGCGACGGGAGCCGATCATGTAGGCGGTGTCGGGATAATACAAAGTGGTAGTTGACTTGCTGTCGCCAAACACATAACTGACATTGGCACCCAAGGCAAAATGATCACCCAGACGGAACCCGTTGCCCAGGAAAGCCTGGTTGAGTCCGCCTTCACCTTGGAAAACCTCCGAGTAATTGCCCGAAGTGGCATTATTGAAGGAAGTCTCGATGTTGTAGCCGACGCTGCTGTAAGGCTGGGCGCCGAGGGTGACCTTCCACCAATTGGTAAGGGCAAAGCCCATGGCCACATAGTCGAAGGAGGCGGCGGAAGCTTTTTCGGAGAGCGCAGAGGTACTGTAGGTAGACGACTTGAAATACATGCCAGCATCGAAAAGGAACGACAGCGTATCAATCATCGCATACGAAGCGGGATTCTCGAAATTGATCATGCTTTTGTCGTACATGGCATTGGCCACGCCACCCATGCCCTTGAGGCGACCGTTCATGGTGCCGTTTCGCAGCTGGCCGAGGCCAAACATGGAATAGGGCGAGTCGACATTGGCCTGTGCGAAAACGCCGGAGCACAGAACAGCCAAAAGCGCCGTGAGTATCAGTTTATTACTATTATGATTCTTCATTATAATCTTTTTCGGGGTGCAAATATCCGAAAAAAAACTGAAATTTTTGAAAAAAATATTGTCGGTTTCAAAAAAAGCTGTATTTTTGCATCCGCAAACAATGGGGTACCATAGCTCAGTTGGTAGAGCAACGGACTGAAAATCCGTGTGTCGCTGGTTCAATTCCCGCTGGTACCACCTCAAGAGCCGGACGTTAGTTCGGCTCTTATTTTTTCCGCTATCTCCTTGCTATCCAATGAATTCATGCAGTTGAAGTGACCTTTCGGGCACTTGGCATAACCCAGTTTGTCGCAGGGACGGCACCTTAACGACTTGTTCTCGACGATCGCCGCCGGCTTCATTCCCTGAGGCAAATAGGGATACATGCCGAACTCCGGCACGGTGTTGCCCCAGACCGAGACGATGGGCTTGCGCAATGCAGCGGCAATGTGCATCATGCCAGTGTCGTTGGTCAGCACAGCATCGGCAAGCTTGAGCAAGGAGGCGGACTGGCCGAGCGTCAATCGGCCACAGGTATTGCCCACATAGCTTCCCACCTTGGCCTTGATGCGATCGCCCCGTGCCGCATCTTCAGGTCCTCCCACCAAAACAACGGGATTATCCAGTGCTTCGCAGACCTCGACCACCTTGTCGACCGGCAGGATCTTGGTGGAGTGCTGTCCCCCGATGACCACCGCCACAAAGCCATCGCGGAAGGCTTCCGGAAGATCCTCGTAATGCAGTTCGTCGCCTTCGTTGAAATAGAAATCCAAGCCTTGACCGTCGTTGTGGACGCCCAGCTTCTCAACCGCCTTGAAGTAGCGATCCACGATGTGAACGGGAGGCAACTTGCCGATTTTCAGCTTGGTATAAAGGAATTTCTGGAAATCCAATTTGGGGAAAGAGGCCGACGGACGGTGCAATGCCATCCTGACACGCCATGAACGCCAGTTTTTGTGAAGATCCACCACGAAGTCATAGTGCTCCTCACGGAGCTGCCGCACCAATTCCTTCATGTTCGACGGAAGCTCGAAAACCTTGTCCACATGGGGATTTGAGGCATAGATGGAACGGTACGACGACTTGGTCAGCACATGCAACTGCGCATCGGGATATTGATGGCGGAGGCATCGGACGATTGGGGTGGTCAACACGATGTCGCCGATGGAACTGAAACGGATGATAAGGATCTTTTTCAAAATGCAATAAATCTGCAGCAAAGATAGTTAACAATTCATTATTTTTGCCAAAATTTTTGGATATGAAGAAATATCAGAAACTCCTTTTTGCAGTCACCAGTGGATTGTTGCTTGCGGCGTCATGGCCACTCCGGGGATGTACCGCTTTGATTTTCATTGCGTTGGTTCCTCTGCTTTACGTCGAAGAGCGCATCAGCAAAGGTGAAAAGGGAAACATATTCGGACTTTCATACCTCACCTTCCTGATCTGGAATGTGCTGACCACCTGGTGGGTTTGGAACGCCACGCCAGCCGCCATCTTGGCCTGGGTGCTCACCGCCTTGTTCATGGCCACCGTGTTTTGGGCGTTTCATTTCACCAAGATCAAGCTGCACAACAGCCCCATTGGCAACTTTCTGCTCATCCCCTATTGGATGGCTTTCGAGCTTTTGCAATACCACTGGGCGGTCAAATGGCCTTGGCTCAACCTCGGCAACGTGTTCTCGCCCTGCACCACGTGGATCCAATGGTATTCGGTAACCGGTGTCGCCGGCGGAACGCTATGGATCCTGCTGGTCAACATATTGATCAGCAACCTGGCCGCATGCGACAGGAAAAACAATAAAAAAGCCATCCGTTGGAATGTGGCCAGTGTGATCGCTGTGTTGGCTTTGCCCATCATCGTAAGCAAGATCATGTACAACCATTATGAAGAGAAGGGCACCAATACCGAAGTCATTGTGATTCAGCAGAATTGTGACCCTTGGAACGAACAGTTCGAATCAGAATACTACGACGAAACCATCCAACGCAACGTGGATTTGGCGGAAAAGGCGGTCACCCCTGAGACAAGGTTCGTGGTCAGTTCCGAGTCGGCCATCCAGGAAGGCATTTGGCTTCATGAAATGAACGACGTAAGGGCGCTTAAGATCCTCGGCAAGTTCATCGAGGCACATCCCCAGTGCTGCTTCGTGATTGGCGGCACCACTTACGAATATGTGCCCAAAGGCATGGAGAACGATTTCCCCGCCCGACGGATGAGAAGCACCAACCATTATTATTACGCCCACAACTCCGCGCTGCTTATCGATACGCTCAATGTGCAGCACCGCAACAAGTCGCAACTGGTAGTGGGCGTTGAGGCCATCCCTGAATGGATGGGGTTCTTGAAGAACTTCAGCATCACCATGGGCATCGCCAGAGGCACACTGAAGACCGATCCCTATTCGCATAACATGAGCTTTGGCAATCACCATGCCGGCGTGGCCATCTGTTACGAATCCGCTTTCGGGGGCTATGTCAGCGAGTTTGCCCGCAAAGGCGCTGACCTGCTCTTCGTGATCACCAACGACGGCTGGTGGGGCGACACCCCGGGTTACAAGCAACACTTCGAGTTCTCGAAGCTGCGTGCCATCGAGAACCGCCGCTGCGTGGCCCGCTCAGCCAACACTGGCAAATCAGGTTTCTTCAACCAGAAGGGCGACGTGATCCAGAAGACCGAATACTGGAAGGAAGACGTCATCAAAGCCACACTGAAGGCCAATACCGAGAAGACCTTCTATTCAAAGCACGGCGATTATCTCTATAAGATTGCCATGTGGATGACCTTCGGACTGTTGCTCGCCACCTTTGTGATCACCCTTTTGGGACTGTTCAAGAAAAAACGCTAAGATGGACGCCATCAAGCTGAGTTTGGGCCCCTTCCAAGGCATTACCGACGCGCCATTTCGGAACGTCTTCAAGCGGCATTTTGGCGGCATCGACAAGTATTACACCCCATTTTTCACTGGCATCCAGAAGGATCACGCCAAGAACATGCAGGTGGAGGAGATTGACCCTCGTTACAATGACGTAGAAACGCTGACCCCGCAGATTCTGAGCACCGATGCTGAGGAGGTTTTGAGGTTCGCCTCTCAATGTAAAGAACTGGGTTACAAGGAAATCAACCTGAATATGGGTTGCCCGTTCCCTAGGGTAGCCAATAAGAAACGCGGCTGCGGGCTCCTACCTTATCCTGATAAAACAGACTCCATGCTCGGGACCGTATTTGAGCGTATCGATTTGAAATTCAGCATTAAATGCCGTCTAGGTTATTTCAATCCCGACGAAATCGTCCCCGTGATTGAGGTTTTTAACCGCTATCCTTTGAGCGAGCTGATCATTCATCCCCGCATCGGGAAGCAATTATATAAAGGTGAAGCCGACGTGCAGCGCTTTGCCGAGTTGATGCCGATGATCAAGGCGCCACTGGTGTATAACGGGGATATTGTCTCTGTGGAGAGTTTTGAGCGCATACGCGAGCAAGTGAAGCCAGTCAATGAGTTTATGTTGGGAAGAGGGTTGTTGGCGAATCCGTTTTTGGCGGAGGAGATCAAAGGCGGCGAAAGCCATGACCTTGAGCGGCTACACGCATACGTGGTTGATCTTTATGAAGATCGTCTGCGTCATGCTGGCGGCAGTCCCAAGGTGTTGGGAAGGATGAAAGAGCTGTGGTCCTATCTGATGAACTCGTTTGACGAGCCACAGGACATCTGGCGCAAGATCAAGAAAATCAATGCGCTAAGGGAGTATGAGGAAGCGGTGGAGACCGTTTTCAGGGAGCACCGAGTTATTTAATCCAATAAACGTAGTTCTCTTTACGGGGTCTGGCTTCCGGATAGTCGCCATCGACATAGCCGAGGATGCAGTTGCCGATGCCCACGTACTTGGTATCATCGATACCAAGGTCACGGAGGATGGCTTTGCCTTCCTCCGTCTCAAAGACCTCTTTGGCGCGGTGGATCCAGCAGGAGCCGAGGCCTTTGGCGTGGGCGGCATTGAGCAGGTTGCCCATGACGAGGGAGCCGTCTTCCTTCCAGGTGAAGGCGGCGGTAGTGTCGGCCAACACGACCAGCACCACAGGAGCGCCATAGAACGGATCCATGTCGTTGTCCTTGCCGAAGACGCCGGCGTTGAGCTTGCTCAGGCGGTCACGTACCTCACGGTTGGTAACGGCGACGATGATGGGAGCTTGGCGGTTCATGCCCGTCGGGGCGTAGGTGCCCGCCTTGCAAATCTCTTCGATCACCTCCATCGGAGGCACTTCGTCGGTGTAGCTGCGCACGCTGCGGCGCGTCAGCAGGTCGTTCATCGTAGTATTCATAGTAGTTTCGTTTTTGTTGTCGTCACACGCTTTTTTGTCGCAGCATGAGGCCATCATCAAGGCGACAGCCGCAAGAAGAATCAGAGTTTTTTTCATGTTTTTTAGGGTTTTAAATTTTGGCAAAGATAGAAAAAGAGATTGAATTATGCAAAAACATCTCTACCAAGTACAAATTAATTAATTGATTATCAATTGTTTAAATTCTAATTTCCTTAAAACAACTCTACCTCAGGCCACCTCTTGAATAAATAGCGCTTTTTCACTATACTTTTGCAAGCATGATATTAAACTTCATGCCATGAAAAGACCAACGCTGTTTTTCCTGATGATCTGCGGGATGCTTTCATCGGGAGTTTTTGCCCAAGAACCCGAAAAAAAATTAGACAGTTTGCAGATGACTTCCGACACCTTGGTGCTCGAAAGCGTCTCCATTGTCGCCGAGCGGCCATTGTTCTCAGTGGAAGGAGAAAAGACCTTGTATCAAGTCTCCGATGATCCGACCGTGCAATCGGGCATGGCTTCCGATGCCTTGCAAAACGCACCTGGCGTATCAGTGGATGTGGAGGGCAATGTGTTGCTTCGAGGGGCTTCGGATGTTGAGATCTGGATCAACGACCAGCCATCGAATTTAACCAAGGAAAGCCTAAAAGTCTATCTCCGCACCTTGCCTGCCAATGCCATCGATCGCATCGAAGTCATCACCAACCCTTCAGCACGCTACGCCACCAATGCCGACGGCATCATCAACATCGTGTTGAACACCAAAATCAAGCGGAACGAGTTTTTGTGCTTCGGCGCCAACGTTTCCACACAACCTTACGTAATGCCTTGGGCATCCTACGTCTGGAAAAACGACAAATGGACCATGAACATCTTTGCCAGCAACTATTTCTATCATGGCGAGACGGAATCTGTCACCGATCGAAACCTGTTTTGCAAGGATGAAAACGGCCAATTGATCCCAGCGAGCCAGAGCCATAGCATCCGGCGTGACAAATACTTCTTGTACAGTCCTGGGGTATCTGTAAATACCACATATACCCCGAACAAGCAGAACACCATTTCTTTTTGGATGAACGTCTGGGACTCCTTTGGGCCATCGGAAGCGACCACTGAGAGGGAACGCACGGAGTATCTGGAGCAGGCGGGCACCTATAACTACGTGTTCGTCAATAACGCTCACTCCAATTACCTGTATCTCAACTCGGGGCTTTACTACCAGCACAAGTTCAACGACGAGGGGCACAACCTGACCGTTCGCGCCAATGGCAACTGGAACCGCAATGCCGTGCCGTTGGACGACCATACCACCTACACCCTGCCTGCCCCTCGTGAGACCTTTTTCAAGATGGATTACCTTTCATCCAGCACGCCCCTTTCGGCAAATGTCGATTACAACCTGCCCTACTCCAAAAACGGCGAGTTCAGCATGGGTCTCAACGGCAATTGGAACATGGGGACGGAAAAGAACATCGTAGACACCTTGACTGGCGACACCTACGTGCGTGATTCCGTCATGAGTTACCGTTTTCGACACCAAACCCAAAACATGGGCGGCTATTTCATGGTGCGGCATCGTTTCGGGGATTTCACGGTGCAGCCCGGCATCAATCTGAATTATTTCCGAACCGGTATCGTTTATCCCGATGCGCCTGATTACGACTTCACGACGGATCACTTCAACGTCACTCCCTCGTTGCATCTCTCCTATCGCACCCCATCGATGCACAACTTCAAATTGAGCTACTCCATGAAGGTCAACCATCCTACGGCGGTACAGCTCAGCCCCTTCAACCATTATGACATCGAGATCTACACCACGGGCAATCCCGAGCTGGAGCCAGTATACACACAGAATTTGGAAGCCAGCTGGACGAAATACTGGAACGACTTCGGCTCGATCGGTTTGACGGGCTATTACAAAGGCAAGAAAAACGAGATCACCACCATCAGCGACTCGGGATTTCATGAACATTTTGGCCGGGTGGTCTTCTTCACCAAACCGGTGAATGTGGGGCGTTCCTACACAGCGGGCGGAGAATTCAACATGATGTACCGTCCGAGCGGCATGTTCAATCTGAGGTTTTATGCCAATGTATACGACTCCTATCTGGAGACCAATTACGGCACGCTGGAGACGTTGGAAAAGAACGAGTTATGGTCGTACAGCCTTCAGTTGAGCGTTTGGGCGAAGCTATGGGATCGGTTGGAGGTTCATGCATCGGGACATTACGTCTCACCCGTGCAATCTTTGTTCAATGAGATGGGAGCCCATTATTCCATCGACTGCGGGATGCGCACCGATTTCTTCGACCACAAGCTCTCGGTGTTCGTCAACGGCAACGACCTGTTCGGCCTGATGCGGCACAGCAACACCTACACGAATCCCTCGATGCAAGGTAGTTATTCCAGCCGGAGCAATTCCACCTATCTTTGCGCAGGATTTACCTTGCGTTTCGGCAATGTTGAATTGGAAAACGAGGCTCAAACCGCAGGTGAGAAGGGAGGACAGTGAGGTGAAAGGTGAGAGGTGAAAGGTGTAAGTTTTTTTAGGGGATAAAAACAAAATGCTTAATTTTGCGTTGCAATTTTATAATGATGCTGGAATTCCTTTATCGATCGAGATGTTGGATCGCCTTCGCGCTGATTGCGTTGTTGGCGGCTTGCAATGCCAAGTCCGACATGGAGATTGGGCGCATGATGATGGATCGCAATGGGTTGGAGACCCGAACAATGGCTTCACTTGACACAGGCTGCATGTATTGGGAGCAAGGCCGTTACGACTCCGCCATGGTGGCACTGAACCAAGCCATTGTGTTGGCCAAAGCCAGCGAAGACGAGGCCTTGATCGAGAAGGTGCAGCAGACCATCGCCGAGCTTCACTCCGACTTGGATCGCAGCGAGGCTATGATGGAAGGCTATCTCAAACGCAGGAACCTGTTGATTATCTGTGCCATAACTATTTTGATTGCCGCCGGCGTCGTCACCTGGCTGTTGGTTCGCGCCAACCAGAAACGTAAAAAGCTGGATGCCTTGAACCTCAATCTCGAAGAGCTTCAAGCCGAGTGCGAAGCCCTCACAGAGACCCACCGCGACAACCTCTTCCAGCGGGCCATGACAATCTACAAGGTGTTTCTCATC
>JAGCPG010000013.1 GCA_017645245.1 Bacteroidales bacterium | reverse complement strand
TTCATATCCTTAAGAAGGCGCATCACAAGGTTGGCTCCAATGAATCCGGCACTGCCGGTAACGAGTATATGTTTCATAATTGTTTAATTGCTTGCTGATTTTGCTTAGGTGCTTAGTTGCTTATATGCTTAGTTGCTTACAGCTTACTGTTTTTCGTATTTTTCGAGTTTTTCGATGTTATCTCTCCAAGCGTTCCCATCCGAGCATCCTCCGACGATGTAGCGTGGATGTAGCGTGCATCCTCCGTGCATCCTCCGACGATGTTGGCTTCATCGAACCTACCTCGAACCTACCTCGAAGCTACCTCGAAGGAACATCGAAGGAACGAGTTTGCTTATTCGTTTAATAGCTTAGGTGCTTACGGCTTCTTCGCTACATTAAATCTGATTCATCGGTGCTCAGTTCCCCTTACGGGGTGTCCGGTTTACCGGGCGCTGAAAGGTGTCGTTTTCAGTCGCTCCAAACATGCTATCATCTTTTCAACATTTTCGTGTTTCTCTTTGCTTTCCACATTGGGCAGCCGCTTCTTCAACTCAGCAAGGTCGTGCTGGACAACGGACTTGAACGAGGGGTCGGCACAGAGGCATTGCTTATAGCACTCCATCTGCTCGGCATAGTGGATATTGTCGGGCAAGATATGGGGTTCTTTCACCAGCACAAGAGACAACAGCGGATAGCGTTTCCCCACGGAGATAACACCAGGCACCGAAAAGGGTATTTGATTTCAACCTGTGTGTGCTGACTATTGCTCAACCCTGGTTTGGAGGAAGTGAAGAACAAGCAATTACCTATATTGTCGGTGATGGTGTTGAGGTTGTAGATGCTGGCTCGTGACCAACAAGGCAAGTAACGGCTTCGCCTTGCTGTTGAATGAGCCTTCGGCCTTGAGGATATAGGGGCCTTGGAGGGCTTCGGCAAGGTTCAGGTCGTTCTTGGCGGCATAGCTTGTCTGCTTGCGGGAGTCTGTCACAAAATTCAGCATCTCGTCCTCGAAAAGGCGGTCATCAGCAGGCAGGGGGTGCAGTTTGATGGGGTTAGATGTATGATGTTTTTGCTTAGTTGCTTGTGGTGTACACCTTGTCGGGGTAGTCGGTCATCTTGATGATGCGTTTCTCAACGGCCTGGAAATCGAACACATAAGGCAAGTCACCCAAAAGTGCTTTTCTTGACTGTGCTTGTTTGTAGCATCGTGTTTCGGTTTTTTCGATATTGAGCGCACGGTACATGAACTCCAGGTCGCGCGGCGAGAGGTCGACCACCTCGTCGCACGCTATCTTGCGGAAGCCTCGGATGCCGCCGTAGAGGTCGAACGCGGCGTACCAGTCGAAGAGGCGCCCCATGGAGATCACCCTCTCGGCCACCACGCGGCGATACTTCTGCCAGTCGAAGTTGTCGAGCCGGTACTCCCAGAGGAGCCCCGGGTTGAGGCGGTGCTTGCCCCGTTCGTTGATATATGTGCTGAACGCTTTCATAATTGCAAATATACGATTTGGATAATCTATTTTTTTCGGCGTTCGGAGATGAAGTCGTTCTTATCAAACTCCGTCAGCAACTGATAGATTCGCTCTTTTTTCCATTCCTTGGAGCGATGCTGACTAAGGACCTTTCTCATCTGCCAGATGATTCCACGGTCTTGCATCACCCTTTTGTCGAGGCTATCAAACAGCGAGCCAAGGTAAACCACGTTCTTCGACTTGATTGTCATTAGCTTGTCGTCAAAGGCACCAGGCGTGCCGAAGAAGTCGGCATACACCTGGTCGTACAGGAACACATGAAACACATCGAGCACCGTGTAGGTATTCGTGCGGCCATTCCACGTGCCTCCAATTATCTCAGTGTCAGGATCCACTTGGGAGAGCTTTTCGATCAGGTCTTTGGCGGTCATTGGCGTTTTGTTTGTCAACCCTAAGCCATCGCGAGGATGACTTAGGGAAGGTCGGGCCTACGGCTCCGGTTTGTTTACGCGCAACCGGAGCCGTTTTGGTCAATATGGTCTTCCGCACAGCCATTTGTTTTGCGGTTCAGAAAGGCATTTCCGTTTCGGATAACCAATTGGTGTTAACCGTAAAGTCGGTACCGGCACCAGCGGAATAAATCGAACCAGTGAGCGTGGTGATGCGGTTGCGCTGCAACGGTACGTTGTTGACCACCTTGTGGGAGATCGATTCTCCGTTCCCATCCAAAACATCGATTGTGACCGTCATCGTTTGCTCATCCGTATCGAGGAAGAGTTGCCAAGCCTGTAGTTGGGTTATTGGCCTTGCCGCCTGCGGAGAATGTGGTCCGTACGCTGACAGCATTTTCGGTGCATCCATCGGTAGAATGTACCTTGAGTTTTGAAACGATGCGGCTCAACGTCGCGCTAATCTCAACCGCCGCTGTGTTTGTGATACTCACCGCCTGTGTTGCCACATCCAATATTTTTTTATACGTAATTAAATTTCTTTAATTTATTTCGTATTCCAAAAATCAAAACAATGCCTATGTTAATTAATTCCGAAAGTCTCGGAGTTGATTTCTTCTTTCATCTCGTCGATGACCTTAAGAAGATATCGTCCGTATTGATTCTTGAGCATCGGTTGTGCCAGTTCACGCATCTTTTGCTCGGTGATCCAGCCATTACGGTAGGCGATGCCTTCGAGGCAGGCGATCTTGAGGCCTTGACGTTTTTCGATAACCTCCACAAAGGTTGAAGCTTCACTCAAAGAATCATGAGTACCAGTATCAAGCCAAGCGAAACCACGACCGAAAACTTGAACTTTCAGTTCGCCATCTTCCAAGAAGCGCTGGTTTACCGTTGTGATTTCGAGCTCACCACGAACGGATGGCTTGATATTCTTGGCAACTTCGACCACCTTGTTGGGATAGAAATACAATCCCACGACGGCGTAATTCGACTTTGGATTCTTTGGCTTTTCTTCAATTGAGAGACAATTACCCTGTTTATCAAACTCCGCTACGCCGTATCGCTCTGGATCTGACACCCAATAGCCAAAAACGGTGGCTTTTTTATGCTCTTCAGCTTCCTTCACCGCTTCCTTAAGCATCTTGGTAAGGCCACTACCATGAAAGATATTATCGCCCAGAACCAAGCATGCGCTATCGTTACCAATAAACCTCTCCCCTATGATGAAAGATTGAGCCAATCCATCAGGAGAAGGCTGTTCGGCATACTCGAAATGCACGCCATAGTCAGAGCCATCACCTAACAGACGCTTGAATCCTGGCAAATCGTATGGCGTCGAAATAATCAATATCTCTCTGATCCCCGCCAACATAAGCACACTGATGGGATAATATACCATCGGCTTGTCGTAAATCGGCAGGAGTTGCTTGCTCACCCCTTTAGTTATCGGATACAGACGAGTGCCAGAACCTCCGGCGAGGACAATTCCTTTCATTTTGCTGATACTTTAATAGTTCTCCGCCTTCAGCTCGAAGAATGACTGCGGATGGTCGCAAACGGGGCAGATCTGCGGGGCTTTCTTGCCGATGACAATGTGGCCGCAGTTGGAGCACTGCCAGATACGGTCGCCGTCGCGGGAGAAGAGGAGGCCTTCCTTGATGTTGTTGAGGAGTTTGCGGTAGCGCTCTTCATGCTCCTTCTCGATGGCAGCCACCATCTCGAACTTCTTGGCGATCTGGGTAAAGCCCTCTTCACGGGCTTCTTTTGCCATGCGGGCATACATGTCGGTCCACTCGAAGTTCTCGCCGTCGGCGGCATCCTTCAGGTTGACCTCGGTGCTAGGCACCTCGCCGTCATGCAAATACTTAAACCAGATCTTGGCATGCTCCTTTTCGTTGGCAGCGGTCTCCTCGAAAAACTTGGCAATCTGCTCATAGCCGTCCTTCTTGGCCTTGGAGGCATAATAGGTGTACTTGTTGCGCGCCATGGATTCGCCAGCGAAGGCTTCCATGAGATTCTTTTCGGTTTTACTTCCTTTGAGTTCCATGATATTTAATTTTTAATGATTCAATTTTTAAAGCATGACCCCTAAGCCGTCTCTCGACGGCTTAGGGCGTCACTGGGACCACGAACTGTCGCCAGTTTAAAAAGAATTGCCTAGTGATGAGGCTGTGTTCGTCCAGCCTGGATCTTTACAAGCCTTCCGTATGACGTAGTCTACGGGAGGATCGGTTATTTCACATACCTGGCCTCGACCACCTTCCAGTCGACGATTTGCCACAAAGCGGAGAGATGCGCGGCACGGCGGTTTTGATAGTCAAGGTAGTAGGCGTGCTCCCAGACGTCGAAGGTCAGGAGAGGCTTCAGGCCTTTGGTGATGGGGTTACCGGCATTGGGCTCTTGGGTGATGACGAGTGTGCCGTCCTTATCGGCGGCAAGCCAGACCCAGCCGGAGCCGAAAAGGCTGACGCCCTTTGCTTCGAACTCAGCCTTGAAGGCATCGAGACTTCCCCACTGCTTGACGATTTGATCAACGACCTTGCCAGCAGGAGCAGCAGGATTAGGCGCAAACTGGGTGAAATACAGGTTGTGGTTCAAAATTTGGCCGGCGTTGTTGAAAATGGCGCCGGAGGATTGCTTCACAACATCTTCCAACTGAAGGTCTATCGGGCCAGTTCCAGGAAGCAACTTGTTGAGATTATCGACGTAAGCCTGGAGGTGCTTGCCATGGTGGAACGACAGTGTTTGAGCGCTGATGACAGGCTCAAGGGCGGTCGGTGCGTAAGGGAGATCGATCAAGGTAAACATAATACTTTAGTTTTTCAAGGTTGATATTCAGTTAAAAAATTCTTTCCATGAGTTGCCACTTCTCGTCGCTGCGAGCGTTAGCGGCACAGCCTTGGAACTGGGCCACGTAGGCTTCCCATTCCGCTTGTCGGGGCAAAGTGGCCAAACGCGCCATATCACGCTGCCAGTCGAAGTCATCCACGGTGTCGCAGATCATAAAGAGGGTTCTTCCCTTGCGGTAGATCTGCATGTCGAGGATGCCGACGGCACGTTGGCCTTCGATGACCTCGGGCCAGACGTGGGCATGGGCTTCGACGTATTTACGGATCATTTCCTCATCGTCAACGAGGGTAAGCGTTTGGCAGTAGCGTTTCATCACATTCCAGGTCTGCGGATGGTCAATTCAATGGCGCCTTCCGGGAAACAATGGCGACCTTCGCACACGAGGGCGAGATAGCCTCCGCCGCCGGCGCCGGGCATCTTCCAAGCGAGGACGCCGGGAAGGGTGCTATACTTATTTATATTTTCTTCCACCCCCGGCTGAATCATCGCAGGAAACATCGCCACCTGGGCCTCAAACGAGGCGCGGTAGGCTTCGGCAAAAGCGGCCAGATCCTTGGCGAGGATGGCCTGCCAGCAACGTTCCGCCGCATCGGCAAGGTTCTTGACCTTGGGGGTCGTAATGTCTTTTCCAGTCACCACCGAGCAGTCGGGCCGACGCGGAAACATCGGAATCATGCAGAGGTGGTCTTCCAACCAGGTCAGCACCGATTCGTTGTAACAGGTCTCAATGCGTTCGGGCCAATAGCGGCCGTCGTACCAATGGCGGCAAAGCCCCGGGATGCAAATCCCTATGGAGTCCTGAGCACCGGAGATGATGCCGTCGCTGCGTTCCGGGTCATTCTCAAAGCAGAAGACCAGCTTGGCCAGCATCTCCGGATCCATGTTCGGGAGCTGATAGGGCCAGATCTTCTTGATCATGTTGCGGGTCGAAGTGCTCAGGCCGCAACGCTCGCGAACCTCGAAAGTAGGCTCCAGGCTGATGGTAATGGCCCATCCTGGCGAATATTGGCTCACGTAAGGCTGGTCTATCCAGGTGCCGGCGAGGTCGAGACGCGTGGGAATCTGACATTCGGTCTTTTTCAGGTCCGTGCTTGAGCGCGCTGTCAGTCCTTGTGAAGGCACCCTTTGCAGCACCACATATTGTATTCCGTGTTCCTCACAAAACCGACGTTTCTCATCGTTGCCGCCATCCTCGTTCACCACCAGATAATCAGGCTTCAAGGCCTCAACATTTGGGACGAAGTCCATGATGCCGCTGCCGGAGTTGATGAAGGCATCCTTCACATAACGGATGCTCTTGACCATGAAGAGGCGCTCCTGCTCGGAGTACACGGGCTTGTGGTGTTTGTAGCCTTCGATGGTCTTGTCGGAGCCGATGCCCACATACAGGTCGCCATACTGCGCCGCTTGCCGGAAGAACTCCACATGCCCGCTGTGCAGCAGGTCGTAACATCCCGAAACAAAGACTTTAGGCATGACGTCTGGCTCTAAATCCATAAACAGCTACGATGATGAAGCACAGCAGCGGCAAACAGTAGCTGACGTTCACCGCAGGATGGCTCAACACCGTGCCGCAATCGATGATCATTCCCTGCAACGGAGGCATCAAGGCGCCACCCACAATGGCCATCACCAAAAAAGCGGCACCTAAAGAGGCGTCATCCAAGCTCACTTTCTCCAAGGCGGTTCCATAGATGGTCGGGAACATCAGGCTCATAAAGAGGCTGATACCCACCAGGCAATACAGCCCGGCCTTACCCACGATCAGTATGGCTCCCAAGGAGCACAACGCCGCGCAAATGCCAAAAATGGTCAGCAAGCGGCGACCGTCAGTGTATTTCATCAGCCAGGTGGAGAGAAAACGTCCCGTCAGGAACAGACACATGGCAACGATATTGTAATTCTGCGCCGTGGCTTTATTGATTCCCAGATGATCGGCATACTGGATGATGAACGTCCACACCATGATCTGGGCCGCCACATAGAAAGCCTGCGCTAGCACGCCTTCCCTATACACCTTGTTTTTCCAAAGGCGGCTCAAAGTCTGCCTCACTCCCCCACTCTGGGTTTGACCAAGATTCTCCTGAGCTGTCTGTGGGACACGCACCAGGGTGATCACCACAAACATCACCAGCACCACGATGCCCAGTGCCACGTAAGGATCGCGAATCACCGCAAGGTCATGAAGGCGGATGTCGGCTTTCTCAGCTTCGGTCAGCGTCGGGAAAAGGATGTTCCCAGCCGTATCGCGTTTGTCGGAAAGAAGGTTGGGCAGCACGATCATACTGGCCACCGCCATCCCACTTAAACTTCCCACCGGGTTGAAGGCTTGTGCAAGGTTCAGACGCCGGGTAGCGTTGGTCTTGTCGCCCAACGAGAGGATGAACGGATTTGCCGTCGTCTCCAGAAAAGCCAACCCAAAGGTCAGAATATAGAGGCTGAAGCAGAAGAACGTAAAGCTCTCTCGCGCCGCCGCCGGGATGAACAGGAAAGCGCCTATGGCATAGAGTGCCAAGCCCAGCAGGATTCCCCGTTTATAGCTATACTTCCTGATAAACAGGGCGGCGGGAATTGCCATCGTGGCGTAGCCGCCGTAGAATGCAAATTGAATCAGGCTCGCCTTCGCTGCCGGTAGTTCCAATAAGGTCTGGAACGCAGCCACCATGGGATTGGTGATGTCGTTGGCGAAGCCCCACAGCGCAAACAGCACCGTGATGACGATGAATGGCAGTAAGTATTTCTTTTCAACAAGCTTCATCGCTCGGCCCTCATCGGGTTGCTCAAGTTTCCCATTATTTCACAATTCCTTTCTCCAAATACTCAGCCAGATTGATTCTCACATGGGCGGCGGCGCCTTCACTGGCCACCTTGGCCATATCGGCGTCCACCATCAGCTTGACCAGCTGCTCAAACGAGGTCTTTGAAGGATTCCAGCCCAGCTTGGCCTTCGCCTTGGTGGGATCACCCCAAAGGTTGACCACATCGGTGGGACGGTAGAAATCCTTGCTGACGGCAACAAGCGTCTTGCCCAAAAGCTTTTCGGGCCCCTTCACGCAGATGCCCTTTTCATCGATGCCTTTGCCTTCAAACTTCAGCTCGATACCCACGTGATGGAAAGCAAGCTCAGTGAATTCACGCACCGAGTGCTGTACGCCGGTGGCGATGACGAAGTCCTCAGGCTGGTCGTTTTGCAGGATCAGCCACATACATTCCACATAGTCCTTGGCATAGCCCCAGTCGCGGAGACTGTCAAGATTGCCGAGATACAGGCAATCCTGCAGGCCTTGCGCAATCCTGGCTGCAGCCAAGGTGATCTTTCGGGTCACGAAAGTCTCGCCACGGCGTTCGCTCTCATGGTTGAAAAGAATACCTGAACAGCAGAACATGTCGTAGGCCTCGCGGTATTCCTTGACGATCCAGAAGCCGTACAGCTTGGCGACGGCGTAGGGGCTGTAAGGATGGAACGGGGTGTTCTCGTTTTGGGGCACCTCCTCCACCTTGCCATACAGCTCGGAGGTGGAAGCCTGATAGATGCGGCAGGTCTTCTCCAGATGGCATGCACGGACGGCTTCCAACACACGGAGCACGCCTGTGGCGTCCACATCGGCGGTAAACTCAGGCGAATCGAAACTCACCTGCACGTGACTTTGCGCCGCCAGATTATAGATTTCGTCGGGACGAACCTTATCGACCACCTTCACGATGGACATGGAGTCGCCCAAATCGGCAAAGTGCAAATGGAAATGAGGTTTCCCCTCAAGATGAGCGATGCGTTCGCGGAAGTCAACCGAGCTGCGTCGGATGATGCCGTGCACTTCGTAGCCTTTCTCAAGCAGGAACTCTGAGAGGTATGAACCGTCTTGGCCGGTCACACCGGTAATCAATGCAATTTTCATTTTAGTCTCTCTTAAAGATATCCCTCGTATAGACCTTCTCCTTCACGTCGTCGAGGCAACTATCGTAACGGTTGGCGATGATGGCCTGGCTTTGTTCCTTAAACTTTTTCAGGTCATTGACCACTAACGAGCCGAAGAACGTGGTGCCATCTTCTAGGGTGGGTTCATAGATGATGACGTTGGCGCCCTTGGCCTTCACGCGCTTCATCACGCCCTGGATGGCGGATTGGCGGAAGTTGTCGCTGTTCGACTTCATCGTCAAGCGATACACACCGATGGTGGGAGTTGAGAGGTGAGAAGTGAGAGGTGAGAATTCGTTGTTCTCACTGTAGTCGTAATAACCCGCCATCTTGAGCACTTGGTCGGCGATGAAATCCTTACGGGTGCGGTTGCTCTCCACGATGGCCGACATCATGTTTTGGGGCACGTCCTCGTAGTTGGCAAGCAATTGCTTGGTATCCTTCGGCAGACAGTAGCCGCCGTAGCCGAAACTTGGGTTGTTGTAGTGCGTGCCAATGCGAGGATCGAGACCGATGCCATCAATGATGGCTTGAGTATCGAGGCCCTTCACCTCGGCGTAGGTATCCAATTCGTTGAAATAGCTGACGCGCAGAGCGAGATAAGTATTGGCGAACAGCTTCACGGCCTCGGCTTCCTTCATACCCATGAACAGGACTGGGATGTCTGTCTTAATGGCACCTTCCTGCAACAGCTTGGCAAATTGTTTGGCCTTCTCTTCCAAATTGACGGTCACCATTTTACGGATGGCCTCGTTTTCCTTGTCGAAGCCCTCAATCTGTTTGGGATAGCCCACGATGATACGGCTCGGATAGAGGTTGTCGTAAAGCGCCTTGCTCTCGCGCAGGAACTCGGGCGAGAACAGCAGGTTGAACTTTTTGACACCCTTGGCGGCATATTTCACGTAGAGACCACGGGTGTAGCCAACAGGGATGGTGGATTTGATCACCATCACGGCATCGGGATTCACTTGGAGCACCAGGTCGATCACCTCCTCAACGTGGGAAGTGTCGAAAAAATTCTTCTGCGGATCGTAGTTGGTGGGAGCCGCAATCACCACAAACTCGGCGTCTTTGTAGGCGGATGCGCCATCAAGGGTTGCCGTCAGGTCAAGCGGCTTCTCGGCCAAGTATTTCTCGATATAATCGTCCTGGATGGGCGACTTGTGATGGTTGATCAGGTCGACCTTCTCGGGGACGACGTCAACGGCGGTGACATGGTTGTGTTGCGCCAGCAAGGTGGCGATGGAAAGACCGACATAGCCGGTTCCTGCTACTGCGATGTTCATGGTAAGAAAAATTGATAGCTTCGCCCCGTCAGTCACACCATGGTAACGACAAAAGGCTAATTCTTAATGTGTTACGAATAAAACAAAGGGGTAACAACTCACTCGTTCACTCGTATCTCTGTAATTGAGTGACAAAAGTAAGCAAAATAGCAATAACAATCAAATATTCCGATAGTTTTTTTGAACTATTTTATCAACACTTCGGATTAGCGATGGGAATACATGTCTTCGTAGTACTTCAGATAGTCGCCGGAAGTGACATTGTCCATCCATTCCTGGTTGTCCAAATACCAGCGTACAGTGCGCTCGATTCCCTCTTCGAACTGCAAGGATGGCTCCCAGCCAAGTTCACGTTGCAGCTTGCTGCTGTCAATGGCATAGCGCATGTCGTGGCCGGCACGGTCGGTGACGTAGGTGATCAAGTCCAGGTCAGCGCCTTCTGGGCGACCCAACAGACGATCCACCGTGTTGATGACCACCTTGATGATGTCGATGTTTTTCCATTCGTTGAAGCCGCCGATATTGTAGGTCTCGGCGATCTTACCCTCATGGAAAATGAGATCGATGGCGCGGGCATGATCCTCCACATAGAGCCAGTCGCGCACATTCTCACCCTTGCCATAGACCGGTAATGGCTTGCGATGACGTATATTGTTGATAAACAGAGGAATAAGCTTCTCAGGAAACTGATAAGGGCCGTAATTGTTGGAGCAGTTCGTCACGACGGTCGGCAAGCCATAGGTATCGTGGAAAGCACGGACAAAGTGGTCAGAAGAGGCCTTGGCGGCACTATATGGGCTATGGGGTTGGTATTTCAGATCCTCGGTGAAGAATTTTTCACCGTAGGCAAGATGGTGTTTGCCGCTGGAAGCCTTGGTGGTGAACGGTGGCTCAATGCCTTCGGGATGAGTCATTTCGAGGGCTCCGTAGACTTCGTCGGTGCTGATGTGGTAAAAACGGAAGACAGAAGTCGGAAGACAGAAGTCAGGATCAATACTCTGCCAATACAATTTTGCTGCTTGCAGAAGCGAGAGCGTGCCCATCACGTTGGTTTGAGCAAAGGTAAACGGATCCTTGATGGAGCGGTCCACGTGGCTCTCGGCGGCGAGATGGATGATGCCATCAATCTGCTCGTCCTGCATCAACTTGTAGACGCCGTCGAAATCGCAGATATCCATGCGAACGAACTTGTAATTGGGCTTATTCTCAATGTCTTTGAGGTTGGCAAGATTGCCCGCGTAGGTCAGTTTATCTAGATTAATGATTTTATAATCAGGATATTTATTAACAAAAAGACGCACTACATGTGAACCAATGAAACCGGCACCACCGGTGATGATAATATTACGTTTCAACTATCAATTATTTTTTAAGTTCATCTATAACTTTAATAAGGTATTGTCCGTATTGATTCTTCAACATAGGTTGAGCAATTTCACGCATCTTTTCCTCAGTAATCCAACCTTGTCGATATGCGATTCCTTCAAGACAACCAACCTTCAAACCGGTTCGTTTCTCGATGACTTCCACAAATGTGGAAGCCTCGCTCAACGAGTCGTGAGTTCCAGTGTCAAGCCAAGCAAAGCCACGCCCCAAAGGCTGCACCTTCAACCCCCCTGCCTTCAAAAACTCCTGATTGACAGTGGTGATTTCGAGCTCTCCACGTGCTGAGGGTTTAATGTGCTTTGCTACATCGACCACCTTATTCGGATAGAAATATAGCCCAACCACTGCATAGTTGCTCTTTGGCTGAGCAGGCTTCTCTTCAATGCTAATACAATTTCCCTGTTTATCGAATTCAGCCACGCCATAACGCTCGGGATCAGCCACCCAATAGCCGAAGACGGTGGCTTTACCCTCCTTTTCTGCAGTGTGAACAGCATCTTTCAGCATATTGATGAAGCCATTACCATAAAAGATGTTGTCGCCCAGGACAAGACAAGCGCTATCGTTACCGATGAACTTCTCACCGATGATAAAAGCCTGGGCCAAACCATCAGGAGAAGGCTGTTCGGCATATTCGAAGTGAACGCCATAGTCGGAGCCATCGCCTAACAAGCGCTTGAAAGCAGGCAGGTCGTAAGGCGTGGAAATAATCAAAATCTCCCTAATTCCAGCTAACATCAGCACGGAAATGGGATAATACACCATTGGCTTGTCATAAATGGGCAACAGTTGCTTGCTGACGCCTTTGGTAATGGGATATAATCTGGTACCGGAACCTCCGGCAAGGACAATGCCTTTCATTTTTCTAATGATTTATCCTGCAAAATTAAGCTTTTTTTCCAATTGAAATAACCAAATATCGCAATTATCACGTAAAGGCCGTAAAGGCTGGCCTTGAATGGGATGTCCTTGTAGAAATAAAGCCCACACGTAACGATGTCAACCACGATCCAGACAAACCATTGCTCGAGGTATTTGCGGGCCAAAGCCCAGATGCCCACGATGCTCAAAGCCGTGGTGAAAGCATCTAAGATAGGGACTTTTGAATTGGTTAAATTAGTTAAAATCAGATAGATGGCAAGCCAAATAATGGCAGCAAGACCCAGCCATACCAAAGCGGTCTTTTTGGGCATGTGACGAATGGGTAGGTCTTGCTTTTTTGATGTATGGCGAGTCCAGGCGATGAAACCATAGACGGTCATGGCGAGGTAATAGAATTCCATGCCACAGTCGGCGTAA
>JAGCPG010000055.1 GCA_017645245.1 Bacteroidales bacterium | reverse complement strand
TGGGTCATGCCCAGCAAATCCCGACTACGCAAGGCAAGGAGTTTTGGCTCTCTTTCATGAGAAACGGTTATAGATACGATAACCCAGGCCAACTTGTATTGATAGCCTCAGCCGAACATGCATGTACTGTGACAGTCACGAATCCCAATAAGCCCTGGTCGGTTCAGTTTGAAGTTTCTGAAAATAACGTTGCATCCATTATTGTGCCTGATGAACAGGGATATAATGACCAAATAGGACAGACAGGCGATATCAACAAAGGTCTTTATGTAACGGCAGATTCAACGATCTCACTTTACATCGCCAATGATTGCTATAACTCGTATGATGCTGCCAATGTGCTTCCAACACAGGCCTTGGGCTGTAGATACATGATCCAGACGAACCAGTCGCTTGACTATTCGGGTACCCATTCTGATGACAACAGGTCTTCTTTCCTCGTCGTTGCTACGGAGAACAATACCCAAGTGCGGATTTCACCTACATACCAGACCATGGACGGTCACTCGGATCCCTATACCATCACGCTTCAACGAGGCCAGTGCTATCATGTGCTGGGTATGGAGGCGGGGGATCCTGGGAATTTACGAGGCGACCTGTCCGGAACCTGGGTGGAAAGTATTGATAATAAACCTATCGCCGTATTCAACGGCAACTGTGTCACCTCTGTTAATGACGTAGCGGTGTCTCAAGGCCTTGATCATGTGTTCGAACAAGCCATGCCTGTCGATAATTGGGGGACTCATTTCGTTTTGACCAAGACAAAAACTCCTCCGGACCAAACTATTCAAAACGACCGAGTGAAAATCACGGCGCTTTATGATAATACCGTGGTCAAACAGGGTGATGGATCCGTGCTCTGTACGTTGAATACCGGTGCCAGTCATTCATTTTGGTTGACAGAAACCTGTTCCTATCTTGAGTCCAACAGCCCTATCGCTGTATATCTTTACAATCACTCTCATTCTTCAAGCAATACCTATGGAGATCCATCCATGGTGTGGATTTCACCAGTGGAACAAAACCTTCGGGATGTTATCTTTTCTACTTTTTCATCCTCTAACACGGATTTACAACACTTTGTGAATGTGGTTTGCCATACGGATGACGTTTCGGAGCTGTATCTAAACGGAAATCCCATTCCGCCATCTGAAATCCAAAGCGTTTCCGGCGCGTCGGAGTTCTCCTTTGCCCGTGTTCAGATCGAAGACGGAATGAATAGGCTTCAATGCTCCGGTGGTCTTGTTGCTCACGTTTATGGCAATGGAGATAGGCAAGGCTATGCCTACACCGTGGGTTCCAGTGCCAGAGACCTAACCAACCAACTGTTTGTGAACGATGAACTCGTCATGGACGATTATTCCGCCTGTCAGTCGGAAACGCTTGTGTTTAGGTTGGAAACCAATTATGAGCCTGACCTCGTGAAATGGAACTACGGCGATGGGAGTCCGGTAGAAATTGGCACCGAAGTGCTGCATGCCTATGCTGACGCCGAAGACTATGAGGTGGAAGTGACGGTGGACCATGTCGTCAACGGGGAACCCCGGACCGATACATTGGGAATGATCATTCATGTGAATCCCAAGGTTGAACTAACGTGCGTGGAATCTACCTGCAGTCCAGTCTATGTTTTTCAAGGAATAGTATTTCCAGTCCCTTTCTTCGGTGATACTATTATCACCAATGCTGGGGGCTGTGAGTCGATTTACCACATGGACATAACGGAAGGCTCGTCGCAATCGTTTCTGCTCTACGATACTGCCTGCTTGGAATATGAATGGTTCGATACCGTCAGATACGTAAGCGGCACCTATATCGTGGTTTTGAATCAGCCCGGCGGCTGCGACAGCCTCTTTATCCTTAATTTAACCATCGGTAAACCGCCCGAGAATCCTGTTAGGTACAAATACTCCTGCGCGCCCTATGATTGGGATGGCGTGCTTTGTGAAGCCACGGATGTCTATCATCATCAGTATGAAACTGAGGATTATTGTGTGTATGATAGTGTGCTGTACTTTACGCGCTATTATGAACCATCATTTGAGAAGATCGTCGGCTCGAATTACGTTGCTGTGGCCACCAATTTCTGGCCGGGCGAGTATGTTTATCATCTTGACGACAACACGGGGTTGGATGCTGAAAGGTTGGTTTGGTGGTTGGATGACAACGATGATCCAGACGATCCTTATCGATGGGTCATCAAACCGCTGGGTACCTCATGTGCCATTATTGCCTATTCCCAAGCTTCGAAGACGCTTCATGTGAAATACAATGGTGAATGTCCAAAAGAAAGGGAGTTGGTTATTAATTGCACTGGTTATGCCGTTGGTGAGCAAGGAATCCTGCCGTTGGAGGTCTATCCCAATCCAGCCAAGGATGAACTGATCGTGAAGGGTTGCGAGATGGAGGAGGTGGTGCTTTACAACCTCTTGGGACAGCAGGTGAAATCATTGGCTGTCCAGGGCGGCACTGAAGTGAAGGTGCACATTGGCGATTTGCCGCAAGCACTCTACCTTTTGGAAATCCGTACCAAATATGGCAATAATACACGCCTGGTTTCCGTTATCAATTAGTTAAAAAATGCGAAAAATGAAGAAGTTGATTTTGCTTTTGCCTGTGTTGCTGGCGATGCTTGTGGCCAGTTGTCTGAAGGATGACGTTAATGATGAGACAATTGTGCTTCTAGGAACCGAATCGGACGTCAAGTCCATTAATGACATTATTCCTGACACCTTGCTGAAGTTTCTCGCAGATCCAGGCTCAATTGATGACCATAATCTCGTGCTTCCCGAAGGGAACAATCCTCCGAATATCCAAGGGGAATATGTTTGTATGGTTGATCAGGTTTTTTCTAATACTAGTGGCTCTCAACCTTTAGACTCATTATGTTTCCGTTTTGGAGGTGAACCGGATTTTTCTTCTTTTTGGACCGTGAATGATACCCTCCTTAAAGACGATATGCTTTTACTGGGTTTAGACACTTTGATTATTCAGAATGATACGGTGCTCGTGGATACGCTATATCATTATCCCGAAGGTCAGCATAATAGATTGGTCCCTTGTGAGATTTATGGGGATGTAATGGAGAAGGGAAACCGGTACAATATTAAGAACGCGGATGGCTTTGTCATGGGCAAAGGGGATGATTTTACGGCATATTTTGTTGTTGACTACGATTGTGAACAAGGGTCTGTTTTTTCTTTGGAAAGAGGATATATCGTTACATGGAAGTATAAAAAAGTGAAAGAGGGGAATAAGACAATAAAAGGGATCTATGATGTTTGGGTTGCTTGTGTCAACATAGAAAGCACCTATTCAGGACCAACTGATATGAAGGATTGGATTTATGTTTATAGAATACGTTCGGTGAAAAAAAGTCGATGGAGCCAAAAGGTGTAAATAATTCTAGATAAGCTATGAAAAAGACGATATTAACCATACTGGTTCTTGCACTGGCTATAAGCGTTTCGGCGCAGAAGCGTACTAATAAAACTGATAAACAAGTTGAGAAGGTAGCTATCGGTATCAAGTTGGGTGGCAACTTGTCCCAATTCCATTATTACACCGATCCCTATGACCTTAACAATTTGGATTTTGATAGCCTAGGCAAACGCCTCAACCCAATGTTTGGATTGAATGTTGAGATCCCTTTGCTGAAAGGGGTGGTGTATGTTTCTCCCGAGGTGCTATTCAACGTCCGCGGCGATTCCCGCCTTTTTGAGAGTAAAACTTATGACACCTTGGTCCGTTACCAAGCCAAAGTCAATTACCTGGAGCTGCGTGTGCCTGTCGCGATTGCCATTCCGGTTACCAAGACCTTCAAACCATACGTGTTCGCAGCACCTTCGTTCAGCTTGGCATTGCCTACTGTGGGACCTTTCAAGAGCGAGATCAGGCAATACTCGTTGGACAAGGCGAAAACGCTTGATGAGAAAGTGGATGTCAACCCAAGTAATATGACAAAATACGACTACGGCATTGCTTTGGGTCTCGGATTCCGGTTCAGATTCGATTTTCCCGGCTTTGCCATGTTGATGAAGATCGAAGGCGGATATTATAACGGAATGAAGGACACGTTCTCGGAAAAAGAGCACCTTGACCAGTCCACCGCGGTAAATGCCCAAGCCTATAACCTCGACTATAATCGTCAGAGCCGTGGCTTCGAAGCTGCCCTCACTATCGCCATACCTCTAGGAGGGTTCCATGCGGCTGATGACTGCTTCTATTGGTCCGATATGGAAAAGAAGAAAAACAGGGGCAGAGGGATGTTCGGCTTCTAACTTCTTACTACTGGCTTCTAACTTCTGAAAATGAGATTCCTTTATCCATCGATGCTTTGGGCCCTGGCGGCATTGGCGATCCCCATCGCTGTCCACCTCTTTAATTTCAGGAGGCATAAGCTGGTGTATTTCAGCAATACTGCTTTGCTGAAGACCATTCAGCAGGAGAACGCCAAGACCAAGAAGCTGAAATATTTGGTCGTTTTAGGCCTGCGCTGCCTGTTCATCATCGGCTTGGTGCTGGCGTTCGCTTTTCCCTATAAGCCTGATACCGCCATGGATCTCAATGCCGAGGAGGGTTTTGTGGGTATCTATATCGACAATTCCATGAGCATGAAGGCCCAGTCGTCGAAGACCACCTTGCTTGAGGATGCCCGCAAGTCGGCCAAAGACCTGGTGGGACAACTGGCCCCGTCAACCCGTTACCTGCTGCTCACCAACAGCTTCGAGGTGCAGAATGAATATCCGATGAACCAGGAGGAGATGCTTGATCAGCTCGACCGCATGAGCCTCGACGGCCGTCCCTTGAGGATGAACGAGGTGATCGACCGTTTCGAGATGCTCCGTAAACGCCATGGTTTCGATCAGGCGAACCTGTTCGTCTATTCCGATTTCCAGAAAAACATGCTCGACCTGACTCAGACACAGATTGATACGGCATTGCGGATCATCGTGGTGCCCGTGCAGGCAGAGCTTCAGTCGAACCTGTCTATCGACACAGTGTGGCTCAGCTCGCCGGTGATACAGCCTGGACTCAGCAATGAACTCCATGTAGCGGTCACCAACCATGGCGAGAAGGCTGTGAAAGGCCTGCCTATCAACCTGAGCATGGACAGCAAGGTCACGGCATCGGCCACCGTTGACGTGGAAGGAAAAGAGCAAGCCGAGCTCGTGATGCAGTTCCTCCTGCAAGAGTCGGGGAGTACCCGCTGTGCTGTGTCACTGATGGATTACCCGATCACTTTCGACGATGTTTATGACTTCGTCATAGAGACACGTCCCAAGCTGCAAGTTGTTGAGTTGATCGGCGCTGGCAAGACTTCCTACGCCTCCATGGTCTTTGGCGAAGACCCGCAATACGACTTCACCCTGATGGATCCAAACCGCATCGATCTCAATGCGCTTTCGAAAGCCCAGTTGATCGTCGTGAGCGAGGCCTCAACGATCAATGAAACCGTGCGACAGTCATTATTCAACGATGCCGCTGAAGGCGCCAGCGTGGCCGTTTTCCATGACGATGGCCGGGCGGTCGACACCAGCACGATGTCGGTGCACGATGTGGCGGTAAAGCATGATTTCTTCGGTGACATGATCCTTGATTTACCCCAGCACGCCGACTTGCCCAAGGTGAAACAACATGTACCGTTGGCGCCTACCGCCAATGCCACCGTGCTGATGAATCTCGACAACGGAGATCCGATGCTGCTGGAGACCACGGTGGGGAAGGGGCGCGTGTACGACTTCGCCACCACACTTGACGCGGACTGGAGCAATCTGGCCGACAACTCGCTTTTCGTCCCGTTGATGCTGAAGATGGCCATGCTTGGCGGCGGTGTCGGGAAGATGTCCTACACTCTGGGTGTGGATCAAACCTTGGTGTTCAACGACTTGGACCTTGAAGGCGACGGTGCCCTGGAACTCAAAAACGAGGACGGCTCCTTTGTGATGATGCCCGCTCACGAGGTCCGAAACAACAGGATGATCGTCTTCCTCCAAGATGCCTTGCCGGACGCTGGCTTCTATGAGCTGGCTATCCACGATTCCGTGTATCACGTCATGGCATGGAACGAGAGCCGCATTGAGTCGGAGATGGATTTTGCCGACAGGGAGACCATCGCCAAAGCCTTTAAGGAAGCCGGTTTCGAAGCTACGGCGGTGCTCGACACCAACGACTTCGCCAACCACGATCTGGTGCAGGCCATGGCGCGCCAATCATCCATCTGGAAGTGGTTTGTGCTGCTGGCACTCATCGCTTTGGCGGGCGAGGTGGCTGTGCTTCGTTTCTGGAAGTGAATTTGCTGCTTTTTTTCCTTTGACAACGAAGAAAATTCGTATCTTTGCCCTTTCTTTTGAGCGTTTATGGACATTGAGGAAAAAGACGAGTCGTTTCATGTGATTCCGATCAAGGGGATGTTTGAGAACTGGTTTCTCGACTATGCCTCCTACGTGATCCTGGAACGCGCTGTGCCCGCCATCGAGGATGGCTTGAAACCGGTGCAGCGCCGCATCCTCCATTCCATGAACGAGCTCGACGACGGGCGTTTCAACAAGGTGGCCAACATCGTGGGCAACACCATGAAATACCATCCCCATGGCGATGCCTCCATCGGCGACGCCTTGGTGCAGATGGCCCAGAAAGACCTGTTGATCGAGACCCAGGGTAACTTCGGCAACATCCTCACGGGCGACAGCGCCGCGGCTCCCCGTTACATCGAGGCCCGGCTCTCCAAGTTCGCCAAGGAGGTCGTCTTCAATAAAAAGACCACCGACTGGACCCCTTCGTATGATGGCCGAAACCAAGAGCCCGTCTCGCTTCCCGTGAAGTTTCCGCTGCTGCTGGCGCAAGGCACCGAGGGCATCGCTGTCGGTTTGGCCTCCAAGTTTTTGCCCCATAACTTCAACGAGTTGATCGATGCCTCCATCGCCTATCTCCGCGATGAACCCTTCACGCTCTATCCCGACTTCCCGACGGGTGGTCTGATGGACGTGAGCAACTACAACGACGGTCTCCGTGGCGGTCGCATCCGGGTGCGTGCCCGTATCAATCAGCTTGATAAGAAAACTTTGGTTATCAGTGAGATACCGTATGGAACCACCACGGGTAGCTTGATTGAGAGCATCGTCAAATGCAACGACAAGGGCAAGATCAAGATCAAGAAGATCGATGATAATACTGCCGAGCAGTGCGAGATCGTCATCTTTCTTAATCCTGGCGTCTCGCCCGACCAGACCATCGATGCGCTTTATGCCTTCACCGACTGTGAGGTAAGCATCTCGCCCAACGCTTGCGTCATCGTCAAGGATCACCCTGTGTTCATGGGCGTCACCGACATCCTGAAGGCCTGCACCGACCGCACCATGGACCTACTCAGTTGGGAGCTGCAAATCCTGCTTGACGAGTTGGAAAGCGATTGGCACTGGATATCATTGGAGAAGATCTTCTTCGAGAAAGGCATCTACAAGGAGTTGGAGAAGAAGGACTATGAGACTTGGGACGACCAAGTGACGGGCATTGAGCGCCGCTTTGATCCCTATCGCAAGAGGCTGAAACGCGAGATCACCCGCGACGACGTGCTGAAGCTGTGCGAGAAGCCGGTGCGCAAGATCTCCAAGTTCGACATCAAGAAGGCCGACGAGCAGCTGGCCGACATCGAGGCCAAGATGGAGGAAGCACGCTACAATCTCGACCATATCGTTGATTACACCATTAATTACTATACCCATATCAAGGAGAAATACGGCCAAGGCCGTGAGCGCAAGACTGAGATCCGCAATTTCGACAACATCTCCGCTCAGGCGGTGGCCGCCAACAATGAGAAGTTGTATGTGAACACCCAGGAAGGCTTTGTGTGTACCGCCGAAGGCCTCAAACGAGAGAAGAACAAGGAGGCCTACACCTTTGTGGCCGATTGCTCCGATATGGACGACATCATCGTGTTCCACGAGAACGGCACCTACATGGTGACCAAGCTTCAGTCGAAGCTGTTTGTGGGCGCCAACGTGATTCATGTGGACATCTTCCATAAGAACGACGACCGCACCACCTACAACGCCGTTTATCGTGACGGCAAGGCGGGTAATCCGTTCTACGTCAAGCGTTTTGCCGTGACTGGAGTCACTCGTGACAAGGAATATGACCTCACCCAAGGGAAGGCCGACTCGAAGGTGGTGTATTTCACCGCTAACCCCAATGGCGAGGCCGAGGTGATCAAGGTGCAGCTGCGACCCGCGCCGAAGCTCAAGAAGAGCACTTTCGACTACGACTTCGCACAGCTGGCCGTCAAAGGCCGTGCCGCACGTGGCAACCTGTTGACGAAATACGCCATCAAGGTGGTGTTCAAGCACGACGACGGCGTGTCCACCCTAACAGCGCGTGACCTCTGGTACGACGACACCGTACGCCGCCTCAATGCCGACAAGCGAGGCCAGTATCTGGGCGCTTTCGAGGGCGATGACCGCATCTTGCAACTGTTCTCCAACGGCGAGTTCAAGATCACGGGCTACGACCTTTCCACGCACTTCGACGATGACCTGATTGAGATCCGAAAGTTCGATCCCGATGAGATTTTCTCGGTGGTTTACGTCGAAGGCGAGACCCAAAAGATGTACCTCAAACGTTTCTGCATCGAGACCGACATCAAGCTCAACACCCGCTTCTCGTTCATTGGCGAGCACGAGGCCGCAAAGTACCTCTCGTTCTGCACCGACGTGATGCCGAGGCTCCTGCTGAGCTATCAGGTGAGCGACGCGGGCAACAGCTTCCCCGACGACGAGATCAACGTGGAGGAATTCATCGGCATCAAGAGCTTCAAGGCCAAAGGCAAACGCCTCTCGAACAGGGAGATCGAGAGCTTCGAATGGCTGGAGCCCTTTGAACCGGAAATCCCCGAAGAACCTGAGACGCCTGAAGAGCCCGATACGCCGGTTGAAGGAACTCCCGAAGGGACGCCAGACCCTGACCAGGGACACGATCCCTTTGACGACGGATTTGAATCCTCAGACCCAGCACCTGACCGTGGCCCAGGAATCCAGATGGAATTGTTTTAAGCCATGAAAATCAAGCAAATCATCATCGGTGTCATCTTGGCCATGACCCTTGCCAGCTGCGGCACAGAGTTCAAGCTGGCCAAGTCGTTCATGGACCAATCGAAGGACGTGCGTGTGGCCGTTTATTTCCCCGAAACGGTGAAGGTGACGCTGATCCAGGACCAAGACGGTGATTACACCCAAGTGCTGGATTCGGTGAACCAAAACATGTTTCTGGATATCATGTATGCTGCATACTCCGATGGTTTGAGACATTATGGATTGGATGTATATATTCCTGAAGATCAAGATCATATACAAGTCGATTCCACCCATTGGCTGGTGATCCTCTCCAACATGGAGATCCAAGGGCTTTACACCGAATATGACGACTATCTCTTCGATTTTCTCGATGAATACGAATACAGCTTCTCTTTGAACACGGTCAACGTGGCCTCGTGGTTCGACATCAACGACGGCGAGTGGCATCCCACCTTGTTCGACGAGCACAACCTACGTGACGATTTCAGCTCCTACGTCACCCGAAGCTGGGAGAACGGCACCCATTACCATTACAGCATCAATCCTTTGAAGACTAAAGATGTTTACAATTACGCCGTTTATCTCGGGAAGCGCTATGCGGAGTTCACCTACGATTACATGATGAACCGTTATGTCGCCTCGGAATTGGCCAAAAAGAACCAGTTTGCCCGATTCAAGTTGCATTGGGATCCAGATGCAAAAGGCTATTATTTCCTTTCGGAAGAAGAGGAGTTTATTGAGGTGAAAGGTGAGAACTGAGACCTCTAACCTCTCACCTCTCACCTTTCAACTCCTTCTCCAGCGTTTCTTCCATCGTTGAGGCCTGTAAGGTCTTGATTTTCCCTTCTTTCACCAAACTGATGGCACCGGTCTCCTCGGAGACCACGAGCACGATGCAGTCGTTGCTCTCGCTGACGCCCACGGCGGCGCGGTGACGCAGTCCATAGTGGCCGGGGATCTCGCTGTTGTTGGTGACGGGCAGGATGCAGCGGGCGGCGGCGATCTTGTTGTCGGTGATGATCATGGCACCGTCGTGCAACGGACTGTTTTTGAAGAAGATATTCTCAATCAGCGGCTTGCTGATCTCCGCATCGATGGTGACGCCGGTAAGCACGATGTCAGCTAGGGTGTTCTTTCGGGTGATGACGATCAATGCGCCCTGCTTGATGTTCGACATGGCGGCGCAGGCTTGGCAGATGCTCTCAGTGTCTAGTGCCACAACCGATTTCCTTCTCCTGGTGAACAACCGGAACAATTTCCGATCGCCTTTGCTGGTCTTGGCGCCGATGGTGAAAAGGAAACGGCGTATCTCGGGCTGGAAGATGATGATGAGCGCGATGAAGCCCACGCTCACAAAAGCGCCAAGGATGGTCGACAGCAGCTCCATTTGGAGGGCGTTGACGATCTGCCAGATCAGGAAGATGGCCACGATGCCGATGAAGATGCTGATGGCAGCAGTGCCTTTGAGCAGGCGATAGAGGCCGTACAGCAGCAGGGCCACCAGCACGATGTCCACCACGTCAGCGATTCTAATCTGAATGAACAAGTCCAGCATTGCTTTCGATTATTGCTGTGCAAAAATAAAGGTTTTTTTCAATTCCACGGCGTTTTTCACGTTGTGAACCCGTAAAATGTCGGCCCCGTGGAGCAAGGCGATGCTGTTGAGCACAGTAGTGCAGTTCTCAGGATCAGCCTGATCACCAAGCAGTTTGCGGATCATCGATTTCCTGGAGATGCCGATGAGGATGGGGTAGTCGTGGTAACGGTAACGATCCAGATGGCTGAGCAGGGCATAGTTGGCTTCGAGGCTTTTGCCAAAGCCGATTCCCGGGTCAAGGATGATGTCGGTGTAACCGTAGGCTTCCAACATGGCGCATTGTTGTTGGAAGAAGTCCATGACGGTCTGGTGAATGTCGCCGCCTAGGCTGTACTGGTGCATGGTCTCGGGCGTGCCTACGCAGTGCATCAGGATGTAGGGAATGCGGTTCTCGCCAATGTAGGGCAGCATCTCAAGGTCAAAGAGCCCGCCGGAAATGTCATTAATGATGTCGGCACCTTCGTTGACGCAAGCTTCGGCGACGTTTTTCCTGAACGTGTCGATGGAGACGGTGGCTTCGGGAAAGTGTTTCTTGATCGCTTTCAGCGTGGGGATCACCCGTTGGAGTTCCTCTTGTTCCGTGGCGATGGGGTTGTTGGGTCGGGTGGAACATCCCCCGATGTCGATGATGTCAGCGCCTTGTTGTAGCATCTCCTCGCAATGTTTCAGCGCACTGTCAACCTCATTGTATTTGCCCCCGTCGGAAAACGAGTCCGGCGTGACGTTCAGTATGCCCATGATGGCAGGAAAAGGGAGTTTCATGATGATTCTGAATTATGCTGCAAAGATAGCAATCTATCCGAAAAACTTTCTTATCTTTGCTTCGTATTAATCGTTTGAAAAATGACTCAACCCAACACCGAAAAGGAATTCCATGCCGTGCTGGCACAATGCCGCAGGTTGTTCAAAGATAAGATGAAGGACTACGGTCCGTCGTGGCGCATTTTGCGTACACCTTCAATAACGGATCAAATCTTTATCAAGGTAAAGAGAATCAGGACGTTGCAGACTGCTGCGGAGCGTCTCGTGGACGAAGGCATCGAGCCGGAGTTCATCGGCATCGTCAACTATGCTGCCATGGGCATCATCCAGCTGCAGCTGGGCGTGGTGGACCAACCGGACCTCAGCCAGGAAAAGGCCATGGCGCTGTTCGACAAGGTCACCAACGAAGCCTACGAGCTGATGACCCGTAAAAACCACGACTACTCCGAGGCCTGGCGCGACATGCGCGTGAGCTCCATAACCGACCTGATCATGAGCAAGGTGCTGCGTACCAAGTCGATCGAGGACCACGGCGGTAAGACCCTCGTCAGCGAAGGCCTCGACGCCAACTATTACGATATGATCAACTATGCGGTGTTCGCCCTCATCCTGCTCACCGAACAAAAGGAAAACAGCCATGAAAGCTAAGAAAACCTTGTTGACCATCTGCCGCATCCTCGTAGGCTGCGTGTTCCTCTTCAGCAGCTTCACCAAAGGGGTGGATCCGCTCGGCACGAAATACAAGATGCTCGATTATTTTGCCGCCTATCACATCGAATGGCTCAACGGCGCCGCCATGGTGCTTGCCGTCCTGATGATTTTGGCGGAGTTCCTCATCGGTATCTGCCTGGTGACCAAAGTGTGCCCCAAGATCGCCCTCGTTGGCTGCACGGCCTTCATGGCGCTGTTTACCACGGTGACGCTTTTCGACGCGCTTTACGATATGGTGCCCGACTGCGGCTGCTTCGGCACCGCCGTCAAGCTAACCAACTGGCAGACCTTCTACAAAAATGTCGTCATCGACGCCTTGCTGCTCCCGTTGTTATTCAATTTCAAGTCGTTGAAATGCAATCTCAAGCCTGGGAAACAGTTTTTGATCGGATTGTGCTATGCCCTTGTGTTTACTGGCTTTGAGATCTATAACTACCGTCATCTTCCCGTGGTCGATTTTATGGATTGGAAGGTGGGCAAGCAAATGAACGCCACCAGCGATCAGCAACAGCAGATCTATCTGACTTTCAAGAATAAAGAGACTGGAAAGAAGCAGGAATACCTCTCGCCTAACTATCCCTGGAACGACTCGGTTTGGATGAACCAATGGGAGTTTGTGGACCAGCGTGTGGTGGGTGGCAACAGCTATCTGGGCTTTTCGGCTGTGGATGAGGATGGCGAAGATGTCACCGATATGATCCTGACCACTGAGGAATTGCTGATGTTCACCTCGCACGACATGAGCAAGATCACCGATAAGGAATGGGAGAAGATCAAAAAGGTCACGGAAAAGGCTTGGGAAAGAGGCTATTACGTGATTTGGGTGACAGCCGATCCTCCTGAAACCATGAAAGCGTATCAGGAAAAATATCCCTTTGTGGATGAGTATTATTACGCTGATGAACTGGAAATCAAGACTATCGTGCGTTTCAATCCTGGATTGATTTGGCTCGATGAGGGACTGGTGAAAAATAAATGGAGTGCCATCGATTTCGATAAAGCATGGGCGCGTATGTGATCAGGAAATTGTTGTACGGTCTGGCGGTGCTTTGGGGTGTCGCCACGCTGGTGTTTTTTCTGTTTAACATCCTCCCCGGCGACCCGGCGCAGATGATGCTGGGCCAGCGTGCCGATCAAGAGTCGGTCAACGCCATCCGTGAGGAACTGGGACTGAACCAGAGCCTCGGCAAGCAATACGTCAATTACCTTAACGATCTGGTGCCGATCTCGTTTTACGACGTCTCGCAAGGGGAGGGGAAACTCACCAAAGTGGCTCCGTATGCCAAAATCGCGACGATTGGATCGGCAGCGGTGGTGTTGAAGGCGCCTTACCTGAGGATGTCGTACCAAAGCAAGCGCAAGGTCTCCGACGTACTCGGCGACGCATTCCCCAATACGCTGCTGTTGGCCTTCGTATCCATCTCCATCGCCTTTGTTTTAGGCCTTTTGATCGGCATCCTCACGGCCATCCTCAACACGAACTTCCTGAACAAACTCACCTTGTTCATCACCACCATAGGCATGTCGCTGCCCTCGTTTTTCGCCGCCATCCTGATGGCGTGGATCTTCGGCTTTATCCTCGAAGACGTCACGGGCCTGAGCATGACGGGCAGCCTCTATACCGTTGATGAATACGGCCGTGGCGAGTACCTCACCCTGTCGAACCTCATCCTGCCTGCCTTAACGCTGGGTATGAGACCCTTGGCGGTGGTGGTGGAGCTGACGCGTACCTCGCTGCTCGAAGCCATGGGGATGGACTACGTCCGAACGGCCAAAGCCAAAGGCTTAAAGCCTTGGCGGGTGATCTGCGTTCATGCCCTGCGCAATGCATTAAATCCTGTGGTGACGGCCATCTCAGGCTGGTTCGCCTCGCTGCTGGCGGGTGCCGTGTTCGTGGAATATGTGTTCGACTGGAAAGGCATCGGCGTGGTGGTGGTTGACGCCCTCGAGAAATACGACTTCCCAGTGATCATGGGTGCCGTGTTGTTGATCGCAGTGATGCTGATCCTGGTCAACCTGATCGTTGACATTGTTTACGGCATCATCGACCCTCGTGTCCGCATCAGTTGATGCGCCACGCAATGCCGCAACCCGCGCGGAAATAATCCTTGAAATGCTGCACGTCGAAGTCGGCTTCGATATCGAGCTGCAATCGCGGTATGGGGTTGTAGGTGAGGCCAATCTCGGTCATATATTGGTTGCCGTCGGGATGCAGGTAATTGAACGTCTCCACATAGGTGCCGAGCTCGTCGGTGATGCTAAAGCCCAAATTCAAGCCGAGAAAGACAGTGGGGGTGGCCGTTACGCCGTCCCATTCCGAGCCTACGTTGTAGCAAATGGCAAACCAATCGTTGACGTCGTTTTCGAAGATCAGATACATGGACGGGGCCAGATGGTCGGGCAGCAAGTCTGCAGAACCTAGGTGCGGTGATTGCACCTGTGCCAGAAAAGCGATGGATGGAAATGCCTCCCGGCCATCGTGAAGATGGATTTTAGTGCCGAAGGTGAGGGGATTCATGCCAAATACCATGGCGTCATTCAACTGGAAATCGGCTCCAATCCGGAATTCCACGTTGTTGAAAATGCCGTATCGGTAAATGGTGCTGGGCAGTCCAATGGTGCGATCCCCATGGTCGCGCTCATAGCTGAAGCCGTTTTCCCATGAGCACTTGTTAAAAGGCAATACTTCGGTACCCCAGACGTTGCCCGGACGGTCGGTGGGGAAAGAGAACTCCTCTTCCTGGGCGCGGCAGAAGCCGGCAAGCAAGAGAACTGCGATAAGCAAAACACTTTTTTTCATCACTTCGATATTATCAGCGCAAAGTTACAAATTATTCCGTACCTTTGCCTTTTGTGTAATCTTTAAAACTTTAAATATGCGTAGCAAAATCGTAGCAGGAAACTGGAAAATGAACCTCACTTTCAGTGAGGCCGACGAATTGGTAAATGAGCTCCTGGACCGTCTGGAGGAAGAGAACGAGCTGAAATGCGAGGTGATTGTGTGCCCGCCGTTCCCATACCTTGAGATGCTCACCGACATGGAGTTTGAGGAACAGCAGTTCAACGTGGGTGCGCAGAATTGCAGCGCTTACGACAAAGGCGCCTACACTGGCGAGGTGTCGGCCAAGATGCTGAAGTCGCTCGATGTGGACTATTGCATCATTGGTCATAGCGAGCGCCGTAAATATTTCGGTGAGACCAACGAGATCCTGGCCGAGAAGATCAACCGCGTGATCGAGAACAACATGTCACCCATCTACTGCGTGGGCGAGGTGCTTGAGGAGCGGGAGGCTGGCCGTCATTTCGAGGTCGTGAAGGAACAGCTGGAAAAGGGCTTGTTCCACCTTGACGGCGATGCCATCTATGATTGCATTATCGCTTACGAACCCGTGTGGGCCATTGGCACCGGCAAGACCGCCACGCCTGAGCAGGCACAGGAGATGCACGCCTACATCCGTCAACTGGTGAAGGAGCATTACGACCAAGCTGCGGCTGACGACATCCGCATCCTGTACGGCGGCAGCTGCAATGCCAAGAACGCCACCGAGCTCTTCTCCCAACCCGACGTGGACGGTGGCCTGATCGGTGGAGCCTCACTCAAGGCTGAGGACTTCGTCTCGATCTGCCAACAAGCGTCTAAGATAGGTGAGAAGTGAGAGGTGAGAGATGAGAGGTGAGAGATGAAGACGCTTGAATACACATTTACCTTGCCCACTTCCGACGTCCAGCACGACATGCTGACCACCATGCTTGGCGACTTGGGATTTGACTCGTTCATGGACGACGACATGACGCTGAAGGCCTATTGCAACGAGGATCAGCGCGATGACCAAGCTGTGGAGGAACTGCTTCGGATGGAGGTCTTCCAAGGCCTGAAGCTCCTCAATGTGGAGGCCATGCCCGACAAGGATTGGAATGAACTGTGGGAGGCATCTTACCAGCCCGTGGTCGTCAACGAGCGCTGCCGTGTGCGGGCGCCTTTCCATGAACCCGATTCGAGCTTTGAGTTCGACCTTGTGATTGAACCGAAGATGTCGTTCGGCACAGCCAACCATGAGACCACGGCGCAGATCATCACCCTGATGTTGGAGACGGATTTCAAGGGTAAGGACGTGCTCGACATGGGCAGCGGAACCGCGGTGCTGGCCATCTTGGCAAAGAAGTTGGGCGCCAACAGGACGGTGGCTATCGACAATGACGAGTGGGCCTACCGCAACGCCTTCACCAACTGTGAGTTGAATGGCATCAACGACATCGAGATCGTCTTGGGTGACGCCAATGCCATCGGCAATTCCAAATACGACGTCGTGTTGGCCAACATCAACCGCAACATCCTGCTGCGCGATATGCATCATTACGTTGTAGCCATGAAACCCCAAGCGCATATCTTCTTCAGCGGTTTCTATACCGAGGATCTCGATAGCATCAAGGAGGAAGCTAAGCGGCTGGGCTTGCGTTATGTGCTCCATCTTTCCAGAAACAACTGGGTGGCTGCAGAATTTGTAAAATAAACGACATGAAAAGGGTTGTAACGGTACTGTTGTTGCTCTTGGCTTTCAATGGCTTTGCCCAAACCAAGCCTTTTACGAAGGAGAAAGACCAGTTCTTCGAAGAGCTGAACGCCTATCTCACTTCGTCGAAGGAGGACAAGGCCGAGGCGGTGGCCATGATGAACGAGTTCCGAGGTGTCTGGAACATGCATTACGACACCGAGGAAGCCGCCATGGCCATGGACCTTTATGAGCTGATGCGCGCCAAGACGGCCAACCGTGCCTATTACAACATCTTCACCTTCACCGAAATCTTGCTTCGAGCGCCTTATAGTGGTATGACCAAGGCCGACATGAACAGGTTCCTTTCCTATTTTAGCCGTCGTTTCACCAAACGTCAGGCCCAGTTGGACAAGTTCCTGAAATCGTGCCGCGACCTTTTCGTCGACCATCTGCTGGGGGATAAGGGAGCCGTCCAATGGGTCGCCCCGAATGCCAATTTCACCTTTCCGACCGATACTGCCTGCATTTTCGAGGTCAAGCAGTGCGATCTCATCCTTCAGTCGTCTAAGGACCAGTCGATTATTCACAACACCCTTGGACGTGTCAATCTTGAAACCCATCTTTGGACAGGCAAGGGCGGCCGCGTGGACTGGAGTCGGTTGGGCATCCCTAGCGACAAGGTCTACGCTGAACTGAACGACTACCAGATCAATCTCACCGCATCGAATTATCGGATTGAACATGCGGAGTTCCACAACAAATACTACTTCAGCCGTTCATGCGAGTGCGTCTTCGAAGATGCCGTCACCAACGCGACGCCGAATGAGAAGACCATGTATCCGCAAGCCACGCCGACAGGAGGGCAGATGGAACACGGAAAGCTGTTCGGTGATGTCGATTTCCTGGGTCGGTTCGGTATGGTGGGCCAAACGGTGAACTTCTTCGGAACGGAGCGTGAACCTGCCCAGATCGTCTTCCGGCACCATGGGAAAGTCACCGTCAGGGTGCGCTCCAAGCGCTTTGCACTGACCGAGAACAGCCTCCTCGCCAACCAGACGAGCACCAGCATCTACCTCTACGACACCGTCTTCAATACCATCGACTCGATTTATCATAACGATCTGGGATTCAGATACAACGACAACAACAAGGAGGTGCTGCTGTACCGTAAGGACAATGGCGTGGGGACGGGTCCGTTCCATGATACCTATCATGAATACGACATCTTCCTGGAAGCGATCAGTTGGGATCGTAATAAGGAGGAGATGGATTTCCAGCGACTGGTCGGCACCAGCGGCATCAGCGAGGGGAAGATCTCTTCGATCAGCTATTTCAGGCGATCGGATTACCTTAAGATACAGGCACTCGACAATAGGCATCCCATGGAAACCCTGAACCAGTTCCTGAAAACCTATGGCGATGACAAAAACCGCTTCCACGTCAACGACTTGGCCGACTACCTCAAGTTCCCGTCCTCGCAGGTGATCTCGCTGATTCTCAATTTGCAGTCTGAGGGCTATGTGGAGTATGAAAAGGATACTCAAATCTGTACGGCGCTGGACCGTTTCTTCGATGTGCTGGCCTCGGAGCATGGCGACTTCGATTTTGATGTGATCAAGTTCCAGACCAAGGTGGCCAACCATCAGCCTAACATCCGTTTGTTCCTGAGAACCAACGATATGATGGTGTACGGCATCAGCGATTTTCAATCGGAATCGGATGTTCCGGCCATTACGCTGAGCGACTTCAAGCATGTGCTGATCCTGCCCGACAACGCCCGTATCGTGTTGAAGAAACACAGGAATTTCAACTTTTCGGGATGCATCATGGCGGGCATGTACGAGTTCTTTACCAAGGATTGCCTGTTCAACTACAGCAAGTTCTCCATCGAGATGAACAAGGTGGACTCGTTGCGCTTCTATGCTCGGTTCAGCGGCAAGGTGTATCCCGTGGAGGGTACTTTGGAACGGCTTTCGGGCACCTTGACGATTGACGAGAGCGACAACAAATCGAGCGTGAGGGAGACGCCCGACTATCCCAAATTCAATAGTTCCGGCTATTCCTACAAGTTTTACCGCGATATCAACAGCGGTGTTTTCGATCTGGAACTGCCGCTGGATTCGCTCAAGGACGAGGACTTGGCGGGCAAGTTCTATTTCCGCCTGGATCCTTTCTCGGCCGATCGTCTCGACAACTTGAACAGCGAGGATGTCTCGTTCAAGGGACGGTTGGTCTCCGGCGGGATCTTTCCTGACATCATCGAGCCTTTGGTAGTGATGGAGGATCATTCGCTCGGCTTCAGGCATGTGATTGGCGATGGCACAAGCTCCAGCTATCCCATGTTTGACGGCAAGGGAGGCTTCCATCAGGAGGTGCATCTCTCCAACGAAGGCTTCTATGGCAAAGGCCAACTCGACGTGGAGACCTCGGAATTCCTGTCGCAGCGTTTCGATTTCTATCTCGACTCGGTCGTGGCGGATGTGGAGTCGTTCAACATGAAGGAGCGCAGCACGGGAACGCATTTCCCGAAGGCTTCGTGCGGACCGCTCGACATGAAGTGGGATCTCACGGTGCCACAGCTTTGCACCTATACCAAGGACGAGCCAATCTGCTTGTATGGCAACACCTTCTTCCGTGGCAACACGGTGCTCAATGAGAAGGGCTTCAGTGGCGATGGCGTCTTGACTTCCGGCTTGACCCGTTTCGACTCGAAATACTTCGACTTCGACGCCCGTTCGTTTGTGGCTGATACCTCGGACTTCGTCTTGTTTGACGAGGACGGGGAGACCAAGGCTTTCTTGGCTGACAATTATCGCGCCCATGTGGATCTGAACGCCCAAAAGGTGCAGTTCGAGTACCTGAATGAGGAAAGTGACCTTGATTTCCCGCTTAACAAGTTCTATTGTTCCCTGCGTGAGGCAGAGTGGGACATGGTCTCCAACAGGGTGCATCTCTCCAGTTCTTCCGAGTCGCAGGCTGCCTCTAAGTTCGTCTCATTGTTGCCGGAGCACGATTCGTTGTGGTTTAACTCCACCAATGCCGATTACGACATGAATGAATACGTCATTCACGCCCATGAGGTCACCAACCTCCGTGTGGCCGATGTCGAGATCTTACCGATGCGAGGCGACCTTCAGATCATGCGCAACGCGGCCATCAGTCCTCTGGAGCATGCCACCATTCTGACCGATACGGTGCCGCAGCAGCATGTATTCAAGGATGCGGCAGTGTCCATTTACAGCCGAAACGACTATTCAGCTTTGGGTATCAAGGACTATGTGGATGCCGCTGGGGTGGCTACGCCATTGTTTTTCGAAGAGATCGCGCCCGTGGAGGGCGTCACCGTCGCTCATGCCAAGGTGGATGACGAAGCGGGATTCAAGCTGAGCCCGTATTTCAGCTTCAAGGGCGACATCACCTCAAAAGCCTCAGAGCCGTTCGACCTTTATGAAGGCAGCTTCCGGCTGGAGCAGTCCTGCCTTGAGGATACGGTTTGGTTCGCCTCAAAGGCCACCATCGATCCCCAGACGGTGGAGATCCCCATCGTGATGGACGACGTCAAAAAAGCGCGTCAAGGCATCTTCAACGGCTTGTGCTATGAGTTCGGCAACCAATGCAGCTATCACGTCAACTTCCTGAAGCCGATGAACCCTGAAACGACCACGGTGACCAACCAGAACGGCAGCCTGACCTATGATGTTGAAAACCAAAGCTATGTGATCCAGGATACTTTGCAGGCAGGACAAGAGCTGCGACTCACAAACCGTTGCCTGGTGACCATGCATACCGTCTCGAACCTTGGCTTCGACGAAGGCCTGACCCAATTTGCCTGCTATGGCGATTTCGTGAACTATCCCAACGACAGCCTTACCATGAAGGTCTTGAATGTGTTCAATGTGCCCCTATTCGATGATCAGGTCATGAAGGAGATCGCCGAGGTTTATGCCTCGGTGGATGGTGAGGCGGTGGATCTCACCAAGACCCCATACGTCGAATACCTGCGCGTAACGGAAGGCGGGGAGGCGGCGGAGCTGCTGAGTCGGGAAATGGAACTGGAAGGCTATCCTGCCATCGAGGAGAGCGGTTTCTATGACAAAACCATCGTCATTCCCTCGTTGAAGATGATTTGGAATCCCACGCTGAGGGCATACGTCTCCGAGGGCAAGATCGGCTTGGGTAGCATCGGACAGCATATCGTGAACCGCTATGTCGACGGCTATGTGATGTTCGACAGGCGCTTGGGTGTCATCACCTATTACTTCGAGGAGGATATGTTCCAGACCTATATCAGCTACAATTGTCCTGATGGCCAGTTGCAGGTTCATGCCACCTACGGGTCGGTGAACAAGCGGTTGATGGACACGAAGGAAAGGAAACGTCGGACGAGCACGGATGAAGCCTCGTTTGAGTATGTAGCCACACCATACGAGGCCATGACCGATTTCCTGAGCCGTTTGAAAAGGGCAGAAGTGAGATAAAATTTCAAAAAAATGCTGTGAAATTGGATTTTTTTGTATTTTTGTAGTTTGGATAATTGGATAAAAGATAAAAATAATCAATTAAACAAATACAACATGAAATTTATCGTATCAAGCTTAAAACTGTTGAAGAGCCTCCAGGCCATGAGCGGCGTCATCGGCTCCAACAACACGCTGCCCATCCTGGATGACTTCCTTTTCCAGCTGGGCGACGAGGGACTGAAGATCACCGTTTCGGACCTTGAGACCACCATGACTGTGAAGCTTCAGCCTGATATGGTTGAAGGCGCTGGAGAGGTGACCATTCCCGCCCGTATCCTCCTCGACATCATGAAGAACTTCCCGGATGTTCCTGTGACCGTGAGCGTTGCTGAGGACACCCTGGCAGTCGTGCTGAGAGCTGGTGACGGCCAATACAAGCTGTCGGGCCACAAGAGCGACGAGTTCCCGCAAATCCCCGTGATGGAAGACACCTCGGTGTGGGAGATTCCCGCTGACGTGCTGGCCGCCGGCTTCGAGAAGACCGTGTTCGCCACTGGTAACGACGAGATCCGTCCGATCATGTCGGGCGTGTTGATGGAGATGAAGGAAAACTACCTGACCTTCGTGGCTACTGATGCCCATAAATTGGTTCGCTACAGAAGAACCGACGTGAAGTCGGATGTGATGGCATCGTTCATCATGCCCAAGAAACCCATCAATCAGTTGAAGAACATCCTTGGCACCATGGCCGACGAACCTGTGAAGATCGAGTTCAACAGGACCAACGCCTCCTACGTGTTTGGCGACTACAAACTGGTGTGCCGCTTGATCGAGGGCCATTATCCGAACTACGAGGCCGTCATTCCCGCCAACAACCCCAACCAGTTGACCATCGACCGCCAGCTGTTCCTCTCTGCCATCCGCCGCGTGGCCGTGTTCTCCAGCAAGGCCACCCATCAGGTGCGCTTCAAGATCTCGGGTCAGGAGATCCTGCTCACCGCTGAAGACATCGACTTCTACAATGAGGCCAAGGAACGCCTGACGTGCAGTTACACTGGCGATGACATCGAGATCGGCTTCAACTCCCGCTTCTTCCAGGAGATGCTCAACAACCTCGATACCGCTGAGGTCAGGCTCGAGATGTCGGCACCCAACCGCGCAGGCATCCTCGTCCCGGTCGACAATCAGAACGCAGGGGAGGACGTCCTCATGCTGCTGATGCCGGTGATGTTGAATGCTTAATGTGTGACCACAAGCTTTAGGTTCTGTCCGTTCGCTTTTACAAAATAGAGGCCGCTTCGATAATTGGAAGTGGAGATGACTATTTCGTCGCGATCGGGTAGAAACTCGTCCACTTTTTGTCCTAATGCGTTGAACACGCTGACCTTGTCGTGACTTGTGACGTTGAGCGTCACGTGGTCATCAGCAGGGTTAGGAAAAAGTTTGACCTCGCTTTGCATGTCCTGGACTCCAAAAAACTCATCATAGAAAATCGTGATGGAATATAGGCCAAGGTCCGTGTCAATATACATTTTTCCGTATGGATCAAGGCCGTTACCAGTAAACACCGACACAAAGACGATGAACTCAATGGTTTCGCCAGGAGAGACAAACAGGTTGGTCTCGGAAATGTGCTCGCCATTTAAGATACAATCCAAGACATAGTTGTCTGAATAGATCCGGTTAATGATCAGAAGATCGGAAGTGTTGTTTGTGATGGTGACATACTCACCATGAGGTGAACATCCATGGAAAAAAAGATGGACGGTGTCAGGAGTGATGATAACCAACTCGTCATCAAGAATGTTTTGTGCGCTTAGGTTGAAGCACAAAACGATAGCTGCGATAAGAGTAAATACTTTTTTCATTGTAGCAGCTGGTTTAGTGTTGTCAGTAAAAGATTGTTATTCATTAATTTGATGCAAAAATACCAAAAAAAATCATTATGAATGGAAAATTTGTCAATTTAGATAACGCGCAGTCATAAATCAATTTTTTCCGACTTATGGCTGATTATAACAACAAACGAGCCGCCCCGATCGGGGCGGCTCGCCATTCAAGATTTTACATGAACCAAATCAGAGTTTTGGACCTGCGGCCACCAGAGCCTTGCCGGCGTCGTTTGTGGTGAACTTCTCGAAGTTCTTGATGAAGCGTGAGGAGAGGTCTTTGGCTTTTTCTTCCCAAGCGTTCTTGTCGGCGTAAGTGTCACGCGGGTCGAGAATGTTCGGGTCGACACCCGGGAGGGCGGTCGGCACCTCGAAGTTGAAGTACGGGATCATCTTGGTCGGGGCCTTCTCGATGCTGCCGTCGAGGATGGCGTCGATGATGCCACGCGTATCCTTAATGGAGATACGCTTGCCTGTGCCGTTCCAGCCTGTGTTGACGAGATAAGCCTTGGCGTTGCTCTTCTCCATGCGCTTCACTAATTCCTCGGCGTATTTGGTCGGGTGCAGCTCAAGGAAGGCTTGGCCAAAGCAGGCGCTGAAGGTCGGCGTAGGCTCGGTGATGCCGCGCTCGGTGCCGGCCAACTTGGCGGTAAATCCGCTCAAGAAGTAGTATTTGCACTGTTCGGGGGTCAGGATGCTGACAGGAGGCAGCACGCCGAAAGCGTCGGCACTGAGGAAGATGACGTTCTTGGCGGCGGGACCAGCCGAAATCGGACGCACGTTCTTCACAATCTTCTCGATGTGCTCGATGGGGTAGGAGACACGGGTGTTCTCGGTCACGCTCTTGTCCTTGAAGTCGATCTTGCCGTTGGCATCCACGGTGACATTCTCCAACAAAGCGTTGCGCTTGATGGCGTTGTAGATGTCGGGTTCGCTTTCCTTGTCGAGGTTGATGACCTTGGCATAGCAGCCGCCTTCGAAGTTGAACACGCCTTCGTCGTCCCAGCCGTGTTCGTCGTCGCCGATGAGCAGACGCTTTGGGTCGGTACTCAAAGTGGTCTTGCCGGTGCCGCTCAAGCCGAAGAAGATGGCGGTGTTCTCGCCCTTCATGTCGGTGTTGGCGGAGCAGTGCATGGCGGCGATGCCTTGCAGGGGCAGGTAGTAGTTCATCATCGAGAACATGCCTTTCTTCATCTCTCCACCGTACCAGGTGTTGAGGATGACCTGCTCGTTGCTGGTCACGTTAAAGACAACGGCGGTGTCGCTGTTCAGTCCCAGCTCCTTGTAGTTGTCCACCTTGGCCTTGCTGGCGCAGTAAACGGTGAAGTCGGGCTCCTGGTCAAATTCTTCCTCGTTTTGGGGACGGATGAACATGTTGGTCACGAAGTGGGCCTGCCATGCCACCTCCATGAT
>JAGCPG010000054.1 GCA_017645245.1 Bacteroidales bacterium | reverse complement strand
TAGTTTTCTCTTTAGGTCCTGAGAAACCTGTGTATAAAACCAACAGAATTGATATCCCCGCTTGAATCACGGGGCATCCACCTCTGCTAGGTTCTTGCTATACACGTTTTGAATTTCTCAGGTTCAAAGAGAACAAAAACCAGCGTGGCAAACGCCTTCTTTCAATATGTCAATCTTGCTTTCAGTCCCAAAAGATTTCAGCAAGACGCAACAAAGATAGGAAGGAATAATTGAAAAAGCAAATAATTGGGAAAATTTCGGAAAACCCTTGCGGTGTGAGAAAGAAGTTTGTATATTTGCAGCACGTTACACAGAAGTAATGAGGTGCTCTGCGGAGTGGCCGCTTGCGAGGGAGGGTGAAAGCCCTCCTATCGTATTTTTAGGCCTTGTACTTAAGGTTGTTTCGCTTTATGTCGAAAAAAACGAATAATAGTTGCGACGTTTGGATAAAAATACTATTTTTGCGGTATCAAACACCTCGTTATGATTGACCGAAACGAAATATCAACACTGAAAGCAGTTTTGTTGTATATCATCAACGGTTGGAATGGTACCCAGAAATGCGACGTATATCACATCGTGAAAGCTGCGTTCTATGCCCAGGAGTTCCATCTTGTGCGTTACATGCGACCGTTATGCAAGGACAACATTGTTGCTTTGCCTTATGGTCCTGCACCTTCAGCTATTTATGACGCCTTAAAGATCGCCAGAGGTGATGCTCGCGCCATTGCCTTTCACGAAAAAGACGGTCTTATGGAGGTGGCCGCACCCATAGCTTTCAGTGATGAGATTTTTAGCACAAAAGAGCTCCCCGACATGGATTATCTTTCCCGATCGCAGGTGGATTGCTTGGATTCAGCCATGCATAAAGTGGGAGGGATGACGTTTGATGAGCTTGTGAACAACACCCATCAAAGTGAATGGAAACGGGCAATCGATACGCCATCAAAGCGGATGAGTTTCCTGGCTATTGCACGCGAAGGCGGTGCTGATGAAAGCACTATAGATTACATAAAGCAATCTCTTGAGTTAGACCATATTTTTGCTTGAGGTATGGAGATTGGTGAACTGCGCCCTTTGAGGGAGATGGCGGTATGCACTGGGAGTGTGTTCCGCATGAGGTTTTATCCTCAAGACGGTGTTGTGCCAAAAGAAGTAGGCGACACCTCACGCGACAAGTATTTTGTCATACTTGGGAAAGACAACGAAGGTGGGTGGATTGCTCTTTCCCTTATAAACACAGAGATTAACGAGAATCTCAAACAACGCATTGGAAAGTTTCAATACCGAATTAGCAGCGCTCAATACGAATTCTTGAATGGTAAAGATCGTTTTGTCGATTGTTATGACATGAAGGAAGTGGCTTCCATACGGATTGTGGACCAAGGTGATTATACAGGCTTGATCAACGAAACTGATTTAAAGGCCATCATTAAACTTGTCAACGACTCGCCAATTGCCAGTGTGGCGAAGTTGAAACGGTATGAAATCTATGTTGGATAAAGGTTGTTGAGTGGCGGAAAAAAACATTATCTTTGCAAAAACAAAAATACCTTCATAATGATCCGTCTCGAAATCTGTGCCAACGGCATCAAAAGTCTGCGCAATGCCATGGACGGCTGCGCGCAATGTGTGGAACTCTGTGAAGCCCTCGAAGTGGGCGGACTCACCCCGTCGTTCGGAACCCTGGCCAAAGCCATCGACATCTCATTCATCCCCATGCGGGTGCTCATCAGGCCGCGTCCTGGCAATTACATCTATGACGAAGAGGAAATCGAAGTCATGAAGACCGACATCATGCTTTGCAAGAAGCTGGGCTTCGAAGGCGTGGTGATCGGTGCCCTCAACAACGAAGGCATGCTCGATGTGGATGCCTTGAAAGCCCTCATGGAAGCGGGCGAGGGGATGAAGTTCACCTTCCACCGTGCCATCGACGCCTGTGTAAAGCCCTTCGAGGCCATGGAACAGATCGTCGCACTGGGCTTCGACAAGGTGCTCACCTCAGGCGGCAAACCGACCGCCGAGGAAGGCATCCCGATGATCGCCGAGATGCAGCTGCGCTATGGCGACAAAATCGCCATCATGCCTGGCGGCGGCATCAACCTGGGCAATGTGATGGATATTGTCAACCAAACAGGCGTGGTCAACGTACATGCCTCGCTGGGCCACTGGGTACCGCGATTCAACGAGAAGCTCTATCCCAACCAAAAGGATAACACTGGCGCCACCATGGTGTGGACGGAGTCGAATTACGAGATCATCTACGAAATGGAAAAACTGATCAATCCATGATGAAACGAATCACCTTATTCCTAGCCCTAATCATCGCCCTAACAGCCTGCACCAAACGCCAACCCGTCGCGGAGCAAGCCCTCAACAAAGGCTGGACTTTGACGGGCGACACTTTGAACATCAAGGACCTGTCTGTCGCCGTGCCTTCGGTGGTGCAGGAAAACCTCTTTGACGCTGGTTTGATCCCACATCCCTACCTGGGAACGGTGGAGGAGGACCTGCTGTGGATTTCCGACCATCCTTGGAAATACGCTCTCGATTTCAATGTGGATTCG